>JAIOJO010000075.1 GCA_019911985.1 Sulfuricellaceae bacterium
GCTCGGAAGGCGATTGGATGCGCGCCTACAGCGAAATCAACGATTTTGAAGAGCAGTTGGTTTCCCATGACACGGTGGTGGTGAAATTCTGGCTCAGCATCAGCAACGAAGAGCAGCTCCGCCGCTTCAAGGAACGCGAGGATACGCCGTTCAAGCGTTTCAAAATTACCGACGAGGATTGGCGTAACCGGGAGAAATGGGATCAATACGAACAGGCCGTGTGCGACATGGTCGAACGTACCAGCACCGATGTCGCGCCGTGGACATTGGTGGAAGCCAACGATAAATACTTCGCCCGCATCAAGATCTTAAAAACCTTGTGCGACCGTATCGAAAAAGCGCTCGAGAAGTTCGAGCCGAAGAAGAAAAAATAAGGCGGACAAGCTCTAAATTTTCATCGGCAAGATCACCATCTGCAAACCCATTAAGTGCAGGCGGCGCTGCATGGTGAGAGCCGTTTGATTGTGCAGGATGCGCGTCAGCCAATTGTCGTGAATAAAGATCAGCTTGCTGGCAAAAAATACGTTATTGGGGTATTTCTTCGCCACTTCCTGAGCCAACTCGGTCAGCTTCGCCGTGGTATCGGTGCCGAAGGCGACGAAAGCATCCGCCGGTAAGCCGTGGCTGCGACAAAAATTAACATAATAATCGAGAGCTGTATTGACCTCGTGCTGCATCCGCTCCAACACGCCCTCGCCGCCGTAGCTTTGCGAATCCACTTCGCCGACGCTGAGAAAAACGAAGTTTTTAAAATGCCCGGGAAACATGCGCTGCACCCAAAGCAGGGTATGCATGCCGGTACCCCGGCTTTTGCCCACCATGAAGATCGCGGTCGGCAGCGCTGGGTCGAGGCTGAGCATCTGCGCCGGTTCCGCGCCGACCGGAGTAGCGAAGAGGGCGTCTACTTGGCGCAACTGCTGCGCGGTTTCAACATAGTGCCGCTTGATCAATAGGCACAAGGCAACCACCACCCCGGTAATGAATACGGTAACCCAGCCGCCCGAACCGAATTTTTCCACCAGCAATACCGACAATATGCCCGCCGTTACCGCCAGTCCGAGCAAGGATAACAATAGCCGCGGCAACCATCTGGCGTGGCTGCGCCGGTTACGCCACCAATGTATGCACAAGCCATAAAGCGACAAGGAGAAGGTGAGGAATACGTTAATGCTGTACAACACCACCAGCAAGGCCACGCTGCCTTTACTCCACAGCAGTACCGCCAGCGCCGCGGCGCCCATCAAGACCACGCCGTACTTGGTTACCAAGCGGCTCGATAGGTAGCCGAAGTGATGGGGTACCCATTGGTCGGCCGCCATATTGGACAATACCGCCGGCCCGCCGAGAAAGCCTGTATTGGCCGCGACGAACAGCAATCCGCCTTCTAGCACCAGAGTCAGGGTAAGAAAAACCCCGCTAAAGTCCATGCCGTGCCACTGCCAATTTGCGAACATGGCTTTAAATGTGACGGCATTCAAGGTTTGTCCCGGTACCGGCGAGACTTGCCACAACAAATACAACATGATGATGCCGCCGGCCATGAAGGCCAGCGATGTCGCCATATAAAACATGGTCCATTTGCCGGTAGCCACGCGCGGCTCGGCCAGCGTATTCACGTTGTTGGATACGGCTTCCAATCCGGTATACGTACCGCCCCCCTGGGAATAGGCCAACAACAGGGTAGAAACCACGAAAATCCAACCCTGATGCTGGCTCAAATCCAGGGTTTCATGAATAGTATTGGGGATGAGACTGGGCAAACGCTCTATGTGCTGGAAAATCCCGTACCCGATCAGGAAAACATGGATTAGGACAAAGCCGATAAAAATCGGCAGCAGGAATTTGATCGCCTCTTTCATGCCGCGCAAATTGAGCACGATCAGGACCGTTATCAACACGATTTCGACCTCGCTCTTATAGGCATGCGCTGACATGGGCAGCAGGCTAAACAGCGCATCCGCGCCGCTGGCGATGGAGATAGCGATTGTCAGCACATAATCGACGATCAGCGCTGCGCCGGAAACCAGCCCGGCATAGGGGCCGATCAACTGGGTGGCTACTTTATAGCCGCCGCCGCCGGAGGGAAAAAGCTCGATGACCTGGTTGTACGCCAAGGAAATAATGAAGACGGTCAAGGCCGTCGCCAAGGCCAAGTAAAGCCCAAGGTGGGTATGTTGACCCAAGGCGAGAAAAGCCTCTTCCGGGCCGTAGCAGGACGACGACAATCCGTCGGCGCCCAAGCCCACCCAGGCGAAGAAGGCGATCAGTGCAATGTGCTGACGGGTGCCGGGATCGAGGGGGTTCCGCGCGGGCCCAAACAGCATAGTCCGAATTTTACCAATTTGTAGCATTGCCTGTTTCTCTCTTAGGGATTGGATTGCTCTTTTTCCAGGCGGCGCAGGAACACCAGCATTTCCTTTTCCGACTGCTTGTCACCCTTGGCCTGGGCGGCGGCAATTCCTTGGCGATAGGCCGCCGCGGCCTCCTCCTGGCGGGAGCATAGGCTGAGCGCTTTGCCCAACAATTTCCAAGCGGCCGAGTAATGCGGGTCGAATTGCACCGCCTGCTGCAGGTGCGCCACCGCCTCTTCCGCTTGTTTCTCGCCAAGGTAAGCATTGCCCAAGCCAAAACGCAGCAGGGCATTGTCCTTACCGGACATCAACATTTTTTCCAAATTGCCGATCAGGGGAGAGGCCATTGCGCTTACTTTCTCCAAAATGCGGGGGTAAAAACGACCAGTAAGGTAAACAGTTCCAAGCGCCCGAGCAACATCGCGAAACTGCACACCCAGGTCTGGAAATCCGTCAACACCGCATAGGTCGTCGCCGGACCGACTTGGTTCAAACCCGGCCCAGTATTGTTGAGGCTGGCGACCACGGCGGAGAACGCCGTGATCGCATCGAGGCCGGAAGCCGTCAAGATTAAAGTCAGGCCCACCAAGGACGCAATATAAATAAACATAAACGCCAAAACCGCGTAAACGATGGCGTTCGGCACGATCTGGCCGCCCAGCTTCATCGGGACCGAGGCGTTGGGATGCATCAGCCGAATCAACTCGCGATAAACCTGCTTGTACAGCAGTTCGGCGCGAACCATCTTGATGCCGCCGCCGGTGGAGCCCGACGAGGTGGCGAAGCTGCTTAAAAACAACATCCACAGCGGGGCGAAAATCGGCCACGAATTATAGTCGGTATTGGCAAAGCCGGTGGTGGTGGCAATCGAGACCGTATTGAAAGCGGCATACCGCAGCGCAACCAGAAAATCGGGATATACCCCCATCCGCCACAAATAGAGCGCTATGCCCACACAGCTGAGCAGCACCACGGCCACAAACATCCGAACCTCCGGGTCGTGAACGTAAGGCAGAAAGGACCTCTGCCGTAAAACCAAAAAATGCGTGGCGAAATTCATGCCGGCAATGAGCATGAATAGCATGGAGACCGCCTCGATGGTCGGCGAATTGAAGTAGCCGAAACTGGCGTCGTGGCTGGAAAACCCGCCCAGGCCCATGGTGGAGAAAGCATGCACAGCCGCATCCAGCCAAGTCATTCCCGCCCCGTAATACGCCAGGATACAGGCCAGGGTAATCCCACTGTACACCAGCCATAAGCCTTTGGCGGTTTCCGTGATACGCGGCGTGAGTTTCGTGTCTTTCATCGGTCCAGGCGTCTCCGCCTTGTACATCTGCCGCCCGCCCACGCCGAGCAGGGGAAGAATGGCCACCACCAAAACAATAATCCCCATGCCGCCCAACCAAACTAATTCGCTGCGCCACAAATTGATCGACGGCGGCAAGAGATCCAAGCCGGAAAGTGTCGTCGATCCGGTGGTGGTCAAGCCGGACATGGCCTCGAAATAAGCATCGGTAAAACTTAGGTGGGGCAGATAGAACATTAAGGGGAGGGTGGCGAAGGCGGGCAGGCTGGCCCAGATCACGACTACCAGCAGAAATCCGTCGCGGATTTTCAGTTCGCGGCGCTGACGGCGCGTAGCCATCCAGAGGACAAATCCGCACAGCAGGGTGATGAAAATTCCTTCATCGTAGGCGCTCTGCGCCCCGTCTTGCAGCCACAACGACACGCCGAAAGGAAGCAGCATAGCCATCGCGAAAGCCATGCTCACCATGCCCAACACATTGGCGATAGGGAATATTTTGCTCACTTAGAAGAAACCGAGGCCCACTTGGAACAGTTTCTCCACTTTAGCCACCATGCGCTTATCCACCACGAAGAGGATGACGTGATCGTTGCTCTCGATGGTGGTATCGTGATGGGCGATCAATACTTCTTCCTTGCGAACCACCGCGCCTATGGTCGTCCCCTTGGGCAAGTCGATTTCCTCGATGCGGCGTCCGACGACTTTCGAGGTTTTACGATCGCCATGGGCGATCATTTCCAAGGCCTCCGCCGCACCGCGGCGCAAGGAGTGCACCACGGCGATGTCGCCGCGGCGCACATGGGTCAACAAGCTGCCGATGGTAGCTTGTGCCGGGGAGATCGCGATATCGATCTGGCCGCTTTGCACCAAATCAACATAGGAACTTCGATTGATCAGCGCGATCACCTTGCGCGCGCCTTTACGCTTGGCGAGTAGGGCCGACATGATATTCGTTTCGTCGTCGTTGGTTAGGGCGCAGAACACGTCCATGTCTTCGACATTTTCCGCGATCAGCAATTCTTCGTCGGTGGCATCCCCGATTAGCACCAGGGTGTTGTCGAGCTCTTGCGCCAAGCGCTCGCTGTTCTTCTTATTATGATCGATCAACTTGACTTCGTATTGGCCTTCCAGGGCCTTCGCCAAGCGTGTGCCGATATTGCCTCCGCCGGCGATCATGACCCGCTTCACCGGTTTGTCCAAGCGCCGCAACTCGCGCATCACGCTGCGGCTATTGTCCCGCGCGGCGATGAAAAATATTTCGTCGCCGGCTTCGATCACCGTTTGTCCTTCGGGAATGATCGGGCGGTCGCGCCGGAAAATCGCGGCGACCCTTGTATCCACCTGAGGCATATTCTTCCGCAAGTTCTGCAGTTCGTGCCCGACCAGCGGCCCGCCATGGTATGCGCGCACCGCCACTAAACGGACCTTCCCGGCGGCGAAATCCAAAACCTGTAGCGCTTCGGGGAACTCAATCAGCTTGCCGATATAGTCCGTCAGCACTTGTTCCGGACTAATGGTGAAATCAACGGCAAAGTTTTCGGCAGCGAAAATTTGCGGGTAGCTGAAATAGTCGCCGGCGCGGATGCGCGCAATTTTGGTGGGAATATTGAATAAGGTCGCAGCCAGTTTGCACGCCACCATGTTGATTTCGTCCACCTGGGTGACCGCCAGCAACATATCCGCATCCTCCGCCCCGGCGGCCTTGAGGACGGAAGGGTAGGAGGCATTGCCTTGGACGGTGCGCAAATCGAGATGGTCTTGCAGATGCTTCAGTTTTGCGCCGTCGATATCCACTACGGTTATATCGTTGGCTTCGCTGACCAGGCGTTCCGCCACGGACGATCCGACCTGCCCAGCACCGAGTATGATGATTTTCACTATCCGCCCTGTGCCGCAAATTGGCTAAGCGGGCATTTCGCCGTCAGCCCCCCGGCAACATCACCCGAGGACAAGGGACAAGCGAAAGCTCGCGAAAACCGCGATTCTATTCCGAATCGGCGTTGCGCTCAAAGATTTCACTTGAGCGTCAGTCTTCACTCTTGCGTAGAAATCTAATATCCAGCAGCTTCAGCTTGCGGTAAAGATGGGTACGCTCCATACCGACCTGATCCGCCACCCGGCTCATGTTCCCCCCGGCTTTCGCGATATGATGCTCGAAATACACCCGTTCGAAAGCATCCCGCGCCTCGCGTAAAGGCAAGTCCAGCGGCAAGGCAAAACCACCCGAACTCATTTCCTTTGCGGCGAATTGCCCCAAGGCTCGGGCAACATCCTCTTCGGAGATCTCCTCCGCCAAGCTGGTCAGTGCCAGGGTTTTCACTACATTCTCCAACTGCAGCAAATTGCCGTGCCAGTCTTCGTTGCGCAAACGGTTTAACGCGGCCATGCTGAAGTGGCGTTGCGGCGAAACATCGCTATCGATTAATTGAATCAAGATCGTTTTCGCCAGCTCGGGTATGTCTTCCCGATGCTCGCGTAGGCTCGGCACCGTCAGGGCAATGCCGGTCAAGGCCTGTTGCAGCGCCGGATTGAATTTGCCGGACTCGACCAAAGCGTTTAGCGCTTGGCTCGCGGCACAAACCAAACGAACATTGTATTTCTCAAGCTTGCCCAACAGCAGCAGCAGGCCTTTTTGCTCCAAGCGGCTCAGGATCGTCACATCCGGTAAAAACAACAGGCCGTCACGCGCTTTTTCCGCCATTTCCAAGGGCCGGTCGGCCAGGATCGTAGCATCGTCCAGCCGTACCCAGCTGCTTCCGGCCTGGTGCAGGAAACGCGCACACTGTTCGGCGCCGCACCCCGGCTCGCCGACTAGGAGTACGGGCGTCTTGACGCGAATCGTTTGCAACAGGCGCTGGCGCAGTTCGGCGATGAGGGGGCTCTTCCCTAAGCGGGATAGCTCCTCGCCGGGCGTGAACAAGACTTCATTGCGTTTTAGTGCCCGCTCTACCGTGGCCAACAGCTTTTGTAGGGTAATCGGCTTTTCCAGAAAGTCCATGGCGCCGATTTTGGTCGCTTCCACAGCCGTGTCGATAGTACCGTGACCCGACATCATGACAACCGGCATGGTCAGTAAACCTTGGCTCTTCCATTCCTTAAGGAGGGTAATTCCATCGGTATCCGGCATCCAGATATCGAGCAACACCAAATCCGGTCGTTCGCGGCCACGCCAAGCACGGGCTGCCGCTGCATTTTCGGCAAGGGCAACGCGGTAACCCTCGTCCTGCAATATTTCCAAAAGCAACTCGCGGATCCCCGCTTCGTCGTCCACTACCAATATCGAACTCATTTTCCCGCCTCTGCCACCGGCAACATCATGCACACGCAAGCCCCTCTCGGTTGGAGGTTTTCTATGCTGAGTTTGCCATTGTGCTCTTCTACAATTTTCTTTACCACGGCCAGACCCAGGCCGGTTCCCTTCGGCTTGCTGGTTACATAAGGGTCGAATGCCCGCGCCAGAATCTGGTCCGGAAAGCCGCTGCCGTTATCATTGATGCACAATTTTACCATGCCGTTTTCCAAGCCCGTCTGCACTAAAATATCGGCGTCTTTCGTCTCGCCGACGGCGTCTTGCGAATTTTGCAACAAGTTGTGGATAACTTGGCGCAGCAAGGTAGGATCGCCCTGGAATTTCGGCAGATCCGGCGATAATTCGAGCCGAATACGATTGCCGAGCGATTCGTACAGCGTCAAAATTTCCTGGACTAAGCGGTTCAGGTCCAGTGTTTGCAGGCTGAGTTGCGGCGATCGGGCATAATCGCTGAAGGCATCCACCATTTTTTTAAGCGCCGCCACTTGATTGACTATGGTTTGCGTGGAACGGCGCAGCATATCGGCGTCGGCTTCTCCCAACTTGGCCGCCAATTTATGTTCGAGCCGCTCGGCGGACAACTGGATCGGCGTCAGCGGGTTTTTGATTTCGTGCGCCAAACGCCGCGCCACCTCGCCCCAAGCGGCGTCGCGCTGCGCTTGCAACAAATGGGTAATCTCATCGAACACGACGATGTAACCGCTTTC
>JAIOJO010000076.1 GCA_019911985.1 Sulfuricellaceae bacterium
GTTCTTCTATCTCAAGCGGCCGGACATCCCGGAGGCGATCAAGCAGCGTTTCAGTTTCCTCTACGCCATTCTCGAACACAAATACGGTTTCGACGAATTCAACGACTGGTTCTTCGCCGGCGGCGCCCGTTTGCTCGGCCGCGGGCTGTGGCGCGGCGGCGACGTGGCGCTGATCGACGGCCTGTTCGTCAACGGCTCGGCCAAGCTCGTGGGCTGGCTGGCGCAATGTTCGCGCCGCTTGCAGTCCGGCTATATCTACCATTACGCCTTTGCGATGATAATCGGCGTGTTTGTCCTGTTAACCTGGTTCGTATAAGCGGTAGGAAATTATGTCTGGAGGAATTCCGTTGCTCTCACTGGCCATCTGGCTGCCGATTCTGGCCGGCGTGCTGACGCTAGCCACCGGCAGCGACCGCAACGCCGGCTATGCGCGGCTGGTTGCGCTGATCGGGGCGGTCATGGGCTTTGTCGTCACCTTGCCGCTCTACACCGGTTTCGACTCCATGGCGGGCGGGATGCAGTTCAGCGAAACCACGCCTTGGATCGAGAGCTTCAATATCAACTACCACGTGGGGGTGGACGGCATTTCGGTGCTGTTTATCCTGCTCAACAGCTTCACCACGATGCTCGTGGTGCTGGCCGGCTGGAAGGTGATCCAGAAGCGCGTGGCGCAATACATGGCGGCCTTCCTGTTCATGTCGGGCCTGATGAACGGCGTGTTCGCCGCGCTGGATGCGGTGCTGTTCTACGTGTTCTGGGAAGCGATGCTGATCCCGATGTTCATCATCATCGGCGTGTGGGGCGGGCCGAACCGGGTCTACGCGGCGTTCAAGTTCTTCCTGTATACCTTGATGGGCTCGCTGCTGATGCTGGTGGCCTTTCTGTACCTGTTCCACAAGAGCGGCGGCAGTTTCGAGATTCTGGATTACCATCAACTGCTCTTGTCGCATACCGAGCAATTGCTGATTTTCATCGCTTTTTTTACCGCTTTCGCGGTGAAAGTGCCGATGTGGCCGGTGCATACCTGGCTGCCGGACGCCCACGTGGAAGCGCCTACCGGCGGCTCGGTGGTGCTGGCGGCGATCATGCTGAAAATCGGCGCTTACGGCTTCCTGCGCTTCTCGCTGCCGATCACGCCCGACGCCAGCCATGAGTTGTCCGGTTTCATCATCGCACTATCGCTGATCGCCGTGGTGTATATCGGCCTGGTGGCGCTGGTGCAGACCGACATGAAAAAGCTCATCGCCTATTCCTCGATCTCGCACATGGGGTTCGTCACGCTCGGCATCTTCATGTTCAATGCCATGGGTGTCGAAGGCGCGCTGGTGCAAATGATCTCGCACGGCTTTATTTCCGGCGCGCTGTTCCTCTGCATCGGCGTGCTTTACGACCGCCTGCATACGCGGCAGATCGGCGATTACGGCGGGGTGGCCAACACCATGCCGGTATTCGCTGCGTTCTTCATGCTGTTTTCCATGGCCAATTCCGGCTTGCCCGGAACCAGCGGCTTCGTCGGCGAATTCATGGTCATCATGGCCGCGCTCAAAGTGAATTTCTGGTATGCCTTCCTGGCCGCCAGCACCTTGATTTTCGGCGCGGCTTACACGCTATGGATGTACAAGCGCGTGGTGTTCGGCGCCGTGGCGAACGAACAAGTGGCGAAGCTGAAGGATATCGGCGCGCGCGAGATCCTCGTTCTCGCCTTGCTGGGCTTGGCCGTGCTGGCGATGGGCATCTACCCGCTGCCCTTTACCGATGTCATGCACGGCGCGGTTAACGACCTGCTGCAGCATGCCGCTCAAAGCAAATTGTAAGGGCTCCCGATGACTTTCTCCGTACCCAATATCGCCCTGGCCGCACCCGAGATTTTCGTGCTGACCATGGCCTCGCTGATCCTGCTGATAGACCTGTTTTTCCGCGGCAACCGCTTCCTGGCCTATGCTCTGAGCCAGATCACCTTGCTGCTGACCGCCTGGATAAGCTTGAGCGGTTTTCACGGCGGCATCGAATACACCTTCAGCCACATGTATGTCGCCGACGCCGTGGCCGACGTGCTCAAGCTGATGCTGTATGCCAGCGTGTCGGTCGGACTGGTCTACGGCCGCGATTACCTGGGCCTGCGCGGGTTGTATCGCGGCGAATTCTTCGTGCTGGCCTTGCTGGGCATGCTGGGCATGATGATCATGATTTCCGCGAACCATTTTCTCGCCCTGTATCTCGGCGTCGAGCTGCTCGCCTTGTGCTTGTATGCGATGGTGGCGCTGCAGCGGGATTCGGCGCAGGCGACCGAAGCGGCGATGAAGTATTTCATCCTCGGCGCCTTGGCTTCCGGCCTGCTGCTGTATGGGATGTCGCTGGTCTACGGCGCCACCGGCACTTTGTATCATAACGAAATCGCTTTGATGATCCTGCAAGGAGTGGATAACAAGACCATGCTGGCGATGGGGCTGGTGTTCATCGTTGCCGGCCTGGCTTTCAAGCTTGGCGCCGCGCCCTTCCACATGTGGGTGCCCGACGTGTATCAAGGCGCGCCGACGGCGGTCACGCTGTTCATCGGCACCGCCCCCAAGCTGGCTGCTTTCGCTTTCGTGCTGCGTCTGCTGATCGAAGGATTGCAAGGGCTGGTGGGCGACTGGCAGAACATGCTGCTGCTGCTGGCCGCCGCGTCGCTGGCGGTCGGCAATCTGGCGGCCATCGCCCAAACCAACATCAAGCGCATGCTGGCCTATTCCACCATCTCCCACATGGGCTTCATGCTGCTCGGCTTCCTCAGCGGCACGCTGAACGGCTATAGCTCGGCGATGTTCTACGTGGTGGTGTATGTGCTGACCAGCCTGGGGACCTTCGGCATGGTCTTGCTGCTGTCGCGCAAAGGCTTCGAAGCGGAGAACCTGGAGGACTTCAAGGGCCTGAACCAGCGCAACCCCTGGTTTGCCTTCCTGATGCTGCTGCTGATGTTTTCCATGGCGGGCATACCCCCGACCGTGGGCTTCTACGCCAAGCTGATGGTGCTGCAAGCCGCCTTGCAGGCCGGCTACCTGGGATTGGTGGTGTTTGCCGTGCTGTTCTCGCTGATCGGCGCGTTCTACTATCTGCGCATCGTCAAGCTGATGTATTTCGACGCGCCCGACGACCACGCCGCGATCACCCCGCAAGGCGATATGCGTTTTCTGTTAAGCCTCAACGGCCTGGGCGTGCTCGCGCTGGGCATCCTGCCGCAGCCGCTGATGGCGCAGCAATTCGAGAAAGTCGAGAGGCCGCTGGTGTACTTCATCGATTTCATGATCGAGGAGAGCAGCCTGCCGTTCGCGGGCGAGTGGAAATCGCAGCGGCTTCAGAACGAGATGTTCAGCGTGAACGACGGGGACGAGCACTTCTTTGATCTGCTCGACGAGACGCTGCGCGACACGAGCCCGCAGGGGACGGACAGGCTGGCGGTGTTCTATCAGTGCCTGGGGCTCGGGTTTTCTGGGTTCTACCAGGGGCAGCCGGAATATCTGCGTCGGAAGATGATGGAGATGAACGCGCGGCTGCGCGAGATCGTGGACATGGAACTCAGTTCCCGTGTGGTGCCCGAGGCGTACGAGCACGTCGACACGAGCGACCTGATCCAGCCTCCGGCTCGGAGCCTGATCGGGCTGGTGATCGCGGTGGTCGCGGTGATCATCTCGATCATCGCGGTGAGTGTGGTGTTGTACCTGCAGGAGTCCGGCCAGATGCGCGATGCGCTCCTGCAGACGAAGACCATGCTCGACGGTGGCGGTGAGACGACGGAATGAACATGACCGGCGTCGGCGCCATCGACGCCGGCAGCCGTGCGGAGGCAGTGACGGATGAAGGAACTCATCAGCAAGGCGTGGGCGCTGCCGATCCCCGGCAAGGCCATGATCGGGATGATCCTGTCGGGGGGCGTGTTCGGCATCCTGTACGCGGCGGGGTTCCACCAG
>JAIOJO010000077.1 GCA_019911985.1 Sulfuricellaceae bacterium
TTTGAATACTTGGCTGGAAGCTCAGTTCGGCGTTCCTATCGGTAGCTTCAGCGGCAAAAAACAAGAATTGCTGGTCATCGGCATGGGCAAGCTGGGCGGCGGAGAACTCAACGTATCGTCGGATATCGATCTTATTTTCGCCTATCCAGAAGACGGCGCTACCCAGGGCGGCCGCAAACTCGACAATCAGGAATATTTCACCCGCCTTGGGCGCCAACTCATAGCCGCTATCAGCGAGCTAACAGCGGACGGCTTCGTTTTTCGGGTAGATATGCGTTTACGCCCCTACGGTGATAGCGGGCCGCTGGCGGCAAGCTTTCCCATGCTCGAACAATATTTTGAAACCCAAGGTCGAGAATGGGAGCGCTACGCTTGGATCAAGGCACGGGTGATCGCCGGTGCGGGCGGGGATGAACTGATGGGCTTGATGCGGCCGTTCGTCTACCGTAAATACCTGGATTTCGGCGCTTTCGCCTCGATGCGCGACTTGCATACCCAGATCCGCCGCGAGGTGCAAAAGCGCGAACTGTACAACAACATCAAATTGGGTCCCGGCGGCATCCGGGAAATCGAGTTCGCCGCTCAAGTGTTCCAACTGATACGCGGCGGCAAATTGCCGGAATTGCAAATTCGACCGACCTTACAAGTGCTGGATGCATTACGCCGACTCGGCCTGCTGCCGCCCGAAGCGGTTACGGAATTAAGCGCGGCCTATCATTTCTTGCGCAATCTCGAACATCGTTTGCAATACCTCGACGACAAACAAACCCATGCGTTGCCGAACACGCCGGAAGACCGTGACATCATTGCCCATACCATGGGTTTCGGCGGCTACCCCGAATTAGAGGAAAGCCTCAACTCGCACCGCGCTAAAGTGACCCGGCATTTCGAGCAAATATTTGCCGCGCCGCAAAGCACGCAAGAATCTCATCCGCTAGCCACGCTCTGGAGCGACTTGCCCGATGACGGGAAAGCCGTATCGACCCTGGCGCAACTCGGATATACCGGCGCCGCGGAGATATGGGAACGCCTGAAGCAAATCAAACTCGGCAGCCGCTACAATCATTTGCCGGCCTCAAGCCGCACACGCTTCGATGCCTTGATTCCGCCGCTCATCGAAGTTGCCTCCCACTCCCATCATCCCGACCAAACGCTTGAGCGCATCCTGCACCTGATGGAAAACATCGCTCGCCGCGAACCCTATCTAGCACTGCTGCTGGAATACCCGCAGACGCTGACCCGCCTGGCTCACATCTGCGACGCCAGTCCGTGGGCAGCGGAATATCTCGCCCAGCATCCGATACTTTTGGACGAATTGCTCGACACACGGCTGCTTTACAGCGAACCTGATTGGCCGTCGCTGAAGACCCGTCTGCAAACTCAACTGAGCAATACCACGGGCGATATCGAGCGGCAAATGGATACTCTGCGCCACTTCAAACATGCCGAAACCTTTCATCTCCTCGCACAAGATTTAGCTAGTCTATTACCGTTGGAACGCTTGAGCGATCACCTGAGCGATCTCGCCGAACTGATTCTCGGCCAAGTGCTTGCGCTCGCCTGGGCGCAATTAGGCAGCGGCACCCCGGCCTTTGCCATCATCGCCTATGGCAAACTCGGCAGCCGGGAAATGAGCTACTCTTCCGATACCGACATCGTCTTCCTCTATCGGGGCGAGAATGCGGATAGTCCTGAAATTTTCTTCCGGCTGGCACAGCGCATCAATCGCTGGCTCGTCACCCCTACTGCTGCAGGCGTGCTATACGAAACCGATTTTCGCTTGCGTCCCAACGGTGAGGCCGGCTTGCTCGTCAGTTCCGTCGACGCTTTTCGCGCCTATCAAATTAAAAACGCCTGGACCTGGGAGCACCAAGCGTTGACCCGCGCCCGTTTCTGTAGCGGCGACGAAGGCATCGGTGCGGCCTTCGAACAAATCCGGCGCGAGATTCTGATGCAAACACGCGACCGAACGAAGCTGTGCGGGGAAATCACCGCCATGCGGCAAAAAATGCTGGATGCCCACGCTCATTCCAGCGGACTCTTCGACGTCAAACATGACCGGGGCGGCATTATCGATGTCGAATTCATCGTGCAGTTTTTGGTGCTCGGGCACGCACACGGCTGCCCGGATCTCCTGATAAACGGCGGCAATATCCGCTTGCTGGGGATAGCGGCAAAATTCGCCCTGATTCCGGACGATCTCGCCTCGCAAGCAATCGAGGCTTACCGTCAATATCGCCTTTGGCTACACGCCTTTCGCCTGCAAGGCAACGAAAAGGTCCGCGTCGAACTCGCCGTGGCGCAATCCCATATCGAATCCGTACGGCAGTTATGGCAGACCGTATTCGCACCCTGCCTAGGAGGCGATAAATCGCCGCAAGCGCCTCAATAAGCTAGGCGCATGCGCTTCGTCTCCTCAGCCGCCGAAAAAGACGTTACAATCCACGCTTTTCAAGTTTTGCGGAGAATAAAGCATGTCGATGTCCGACCGCGACGGTGTGATCTGGTATGACGGAAAAATGGTTCCCTGGCGCGAGGCTACCACCCATGTATTAACCCACACCCTACACTACGGCATGGGCGTATTCGAAGGAGTTCGCGCCTATAAAACGGAACAGGGAACGGCCATTTTCCGTCTCAAGGAGCATACCGACCGGCTCTTCCGTTCCGCGCATATCTTCGGCATGAAGATGCCCTTCGACAAGGAAACCATCGCCCAGGCGCAAATCGAATCCGTGCGCCAGAATAAGCTGGAATCCGGTTATCTGCGCCCCTTGGCTTTCTACGGCTCGGAAGCCATGGGAATTTCAGCCAAGACCCTGAGCACCCACGTCATCGTCGCCGCTTGGCCTTGGGGCGCCTACCTTGGCCAAGAGGCGCTGGAAAACGGCATCCGCGTCAAAACCTCGTCCTTCACCCGCCATCATGTCAATATCACCATGTGCAAGGCCAAGGCGAGCAGCAGTTACACCAATTCCATCCTGGCCCATCAGGAAGCGGCTCAGGACGGCTACGACGAAGCCTTGTTGCTCGATGTGGACGGTTTCGTAGCCGAAGGCTCGGGCGAAAATATTTTCATCGTGCGCAAGGGCGTGCTCTACACGCCCGACCTCACCTCAGCCTTAGAAGGCATTACTCGCGACACCATCTGCCAATTAGCAGCGGAAATCGGTGTGCCGGTAGTGGAAAAGCGCATTACCCGCGACGAAGTGTATTCTGCCGACGAAGCTTTTTTCACCGGCACAGCGGCGGAAGTCACCCCGATTCGCGAGCTCGATCGCCGTACTATCGGCGCAGGCAAGCGCGGCCCGATCACCACTCAGTTGCAAGCGATGTTTTTCGACTGTGTCAGCGGACGTGCCGCCAACCGTCAAGATTGGCTCACCCACGTTTAAGGAGCAAGGCCGTGGCACAGACTGAAAACAAGGAACGGCTCATCGAAGTCACCGCAAAGGATCTGCCCCTGCATTGCCCTAGCCCCAACACGACACTGTGGAACGCCCACCCGCGCGTCTTTCTCCCAATCGAGGAAACAGGCGAGGCGCTATGTCCCTATTGCGGGACGCGCTATAGGCTCACGGGTGCTCCCGCCAAAGGCCATCATTAAATCCGAGCCTTCGTAGCGCCTTTCGCAGTGAAAAACGCCAGCGCAAGGAAAATCCTCATTGTTGCTCCGTCTTGGATCGGCGATGCCGTAATGGCGCAGCCGATGTTGCGACGATTGAAAGAGCGAAGTCCCGATTCCATCATCAACATCTTCGCAGCGCCGTGGGTGGCTCCAGTTCTGGAGCGCATGGCGGAAGTCCACCGTATCGTCCTTAACCCATTCGGTCACGGCGATCTCAATTTGCGGGGCCGCTGGCAATTTGGCCGTCAATTGCGATTGGACGGCTACGATCAAGCCATTGTCCTGCCCAACTCCCTGAAGTCGGCGCTCATTCCGTTTTTCGCGGGCATTCCATTGCGCACCGGCTACGTCGGCGAACTGCGGTATGGCCTGTTAAACGATGCACGCCCCCTGGACAAGCATCATCTGCCACTGCTGGTGGAGCGTTTCTCTGCCTTGGCCGGCGAACGCGAATCCCCGTCGCGCCATACCTCGCCCTATCCCTATCTGCAATCCACCCAAGACCAGCAACACGCGGCTTTAAGCCGATTGGGTTTAGCGCCACAAAAACCCGTAGCGGTCTTTTGTCCGGGAGCAGAGTATGGACCGGCGAAACGCTGGCCTGCCACTCATTTTGCCGAACTAGCCAAACAGTTATCGCAAAGCCACGAAATTTGGCTGCTAGGCTCGGGAAAGGATGCGGCGATAGGGGAGGAAATAGCGCTACTGAGCAACGGGGCAGCCCGCAACTTGTGCGGCAAAACGGGACTCGGCGACGCAATCGATTTGCTTGCCGCCGCAGACCAAGTCGTCAGCAACGACTCGGGTTTAATGCACATTGCCGCCGCGCTCGACAAACCGCTTCTCGCCCTATTCGGCTCATCCAGCCCCGGTTATACACCGCCGCTGTCGAAAAAAGCGAGTGTGCTCAGCCTGAATTTACCCTGTAGCCCGTGCTTCAAACGGGAGTGTCCGTTAGGCCACCTCGATTGTTTGCAGAAACTGACGCCGCAGCGAGTCTACGAAGAAATGGCAAAACTCAAGGCAGCTTAAGCGCCCTGAAACGACTGAAAAACGGCCGTTTCGCGCTTCTTCAAAGTGTTTTGGAAAACCGCGGCGCTTCGTCGGTTTTTACGCGGAGATGCGCGTCGAAAGGCATGGCGATATTCCGCAGAAATATACGGCCTATAGTCGTGACGGCCACCTTGCCACCGGAGAGGTCAACCAAGCCGTCCGCTTCCATTTCAGCCAAGTCCGCCAAGGCATCGGCAAAATAATCATCGAACGCTATGTTCCACTCGCGGCCAAATGCCGCCTTATCCAGTTCCATGTCGCACATCAGACGGTTGATCGCATCGCGCCGCAACTTATCCTCCCGCGTAATTCGCAGTCCACGCTCCGTGGCCAGCCTATCCTCCCCTACCCGTTCCTGATATTGCTTCAAATTTTTCAGGTTCTGGACATAAACGTTGTCCGTCTGGCTAATGGCGGAAACGCCAAAGGCGTAAATATCGCAATCTTTATGCGTGGTATAACCCTGGAAATTTCGATAAAGCGTTTTATTCCGCTGCGCCTTGACGATCTCATCGTCGGGTTTGGCGTAATGATCCATGCCGATATACACGTAGCCCGCCTCCCCTAGCTTATTCATGATTAATTGCTGCAAAGCCAAGCGAGTTGACAGACTCGGCAACGACGCGTCCGAAATCAAGGTTTGATGCTCTTTCATCCACGGCACATGGGCATAATTGAATACCGCCAAGCGGTCCGGGTCCAGGGCAATAATGGCATCCAAGGTCAGACTAAAGCTTTCCACGGTTTGATGCGGCAAGCCCACCATCAAATCAATATTAATGCTTTGAAATTTCGCCTCGCGCATCCAAGCGAATACTTCACGGATCAAGCTTTCCGGCTGGACACGGTTGACGGCCCGCTGAACAGTTTCATCCAAGTCCTGAACGCCCAGGCTGACACGATTGAAACCGCATTCGGCCAAGGCGACGACATGTTCGCGCGTTAATTCGCGAGGGTCTATTTCGCAACTTTTTTCCGCATCCTCGGACACATTGAAACGGGAGTCCAGATGCGAAAATAAACGCCGGATATCGTCGGGATGTAGATAGGTCGGCGTTCCTCCACCCCAATGCAATTGGCGCGCCACGCGTATCGGATTGGTCAGCGCCGCGATGCGATCGATATCGCGGAACAAGAACTCAAGGTAATCCGTGGCGCGCTGGTAATTACGCGTCGCCACCATATTGCAGCCGCAGTAATAGCACAAGGTATCGCAAAACGGGATATGCACATAAAGCGACAAGTCTCGGCCGGTATTTTGGCTCGACAAAATTTCATCGCGCCACTCGCGCTCGCCAAAGCTTTCGCTAAAGTAAGGCGCAGTCGGATAAGAGGTGTAGCGAGGGCCGGCCTTGCTGTATTTTTCCA
>JAIOJO010000078.1 GCA_019911985.1 Sulfuricellaceae bacterium
GCACCACGAGCTGCCGGAATTCATCGCGTCCCGCGGCGGCGTTTCCCTGCGCCCCGGCGACGGCGTGATCCACTCCTGGCTGAACCGTATGCTGCTGCCGGACACCGTCGGCACCGGCGGCGACTCCCACACCCGCTTCCCGATCGGCATTTCCTTCCCCGCCGGTTCCGGCCTGGTGGCTTTCGCCGCCGCGATGGGCGTGATGCCGCTGGACATGCCTGAATCCGTGCTGGTGCGCTTCAAGGGCGAAATGCAGCCCGGCATCACGCTGCGCGACCTGGTCAACGCCATCCCCTACGCTGCCATCCAGAAGGGCGACCTGACGGTGGGCAAGCAGGGCAAGAAGAACGTCTTTTCCGGCCGCATCCTGGAAATCGAGGGGCTGCCCGAGTTGAAGGTGGAGCAGGCTTTCGAGCTGGCCGACGCGTCCGCCGAGCGTTCCGCCGCCGCCTGCACGGTGCGCCTGAATCCGGGGCCGATCATGGAATACCTCAATTCCAACATCGCTCTGCTGGAAAACATGATCGCCAACGGCTACCAGGACGCCCGCACGCTGCAGCGCCGCATCGACCAGATGAAAGCCTGGCTGGCCGCCCCGCAACTGCTGGCGCCGGATGCCGACGCCGAGTATGCCTACGTGCTGGAGATCGACTTGGCCGGCGTCAAGGAACCCCTGCTCGCCTGCCCCAACGATCCCGACGACATCAGGCCCTTGTCCGCCGTGGCCGGCGACAAGATCGACGAGGTGTTTATCGGCTCGTGCATGACCAACATCGGCCACTATCGCGCCGCCGCCGCGGTGCTGGAGGATGCCGGGCTGATTTCGACCCGCCTGTGGGTGGCTCCGCCGACGCGCATGGACGAGCACGAGCTGCGCGAGGAGGGTGTGTACAGCGTTTTCGGCCGCTCCGGCGCGCGCCTGGAAATGCCCGGCTGCAGCCTGTGCATGGGCAATCAGGCGCGGGTGGCGGACGGCGCCACGGTGTTTTCCACCAGCACTCGCAACTTCGATAACCGCATGGGCAAGGGCGCTCGCGTCTACCTGGGATCGGCGGAACTGGCGGCGGTGTGCGCGCGGCTAGGGCGGATTCCGGCCCCGGCGGAATACCTGGAAACGGTGGGGCGCATCGCGCCGCAGGCGGACAATATCTACCGCTATCTCAATTTCCATCTGATGCCGGACTACGCCCAAGGCCGCAAGGTTGTCCCGCTTACGCCGGCTTAAGCCGCTCCGCATCCCTCTCCGGCCATGCCATGGGAGGGATGTCTTTCTCAGCGCCGCGCGCTGACCTGGAACTGGCCCAGCATCTGTCCCATTTTGTCCACGGTGATGCGCACCAGGTCGGTAGTCTGGTTGAGTTCGTCCATGACGTGGCGCATGTTCTCCGTTTCGGAGGCGACGCTGAGCGCGCTGGCGTTGTGGTTTTCGCTGTGCTCGGCGATATGCTGGATGGCGGCCAGCAGCCGCGCCACGATGTCGTGCAGGCCGCTATTGTCGGACGCCGCTTCTTCCGCCAGGCGTAGGCCCTGCTCCACTTCCTCCATGCCGTTTTCCATCACGTTCACCGCTTCCCGCGCCTCGGCCTGGATGCCGTCTATCATCTGCTGAATATCCTCGGTGGCCCCGGTGGTGCGCTCCGCCAGCTTGCGAACTTCGTCCGCCACCACCGCGAAGCCTCGCCCCTGTTCGCCGGCGCGGGCCGCCTCGATGGCCGCGTTGAGGGCGAGAAGATTGGTTTGGCTGGCGATTTCCTTGATCACCGCGACGATGTTGCCGATGTCGTCGGCGCGTTGGTTGAGCGTCTGGATCGCCTTGGCGGAGGTGTCGATGGTGGCGCGGATGCCGCTGGTTTTGGCGCGCACCGTTTGAAACTGGCTTTGCGCATTGCTCACCGCGACTTGCATGGCCAGGCGCATTTCTTCGGCCGTGGCGGAGGCCTGGCGGATTTCGACGATTTGCTCTTGCAGCAATTCCAGCATGTCGCGGATGTCCTTGAGCACGGTTTGCGAGGTCGAACCGGCGTCCTTGTTGCGGTGCAGCATGGTCTCGTTGGCTTGGCGGACGTCGTCGGCGACGTTGACGACTTGGCCGACGATGCCGTCCAGGTTGTCGATGAAGCTGTTGATCCAGCGCGCCATGTCCCCGGTTTCGTCGGCGCTGAGGCGGGTGGGATCGAGGCGCTGCCGCAGATTGCCGCCGCCTTCGGCGATGGTGCGGATGACTTCGTTCATTTCCGCCATGCGCAGGGACATGCGCTTGGTGCCCAAATGGTAAAAGAGCGACATACCCAGGAGCACCAGCATGCCGCTGACGGTTTGGGTGACGAGGGTAGAGGCGCCTAGCAGCTTGTCGGCCACCAGGTTGCCGCCCCACGCTACCGTGACCATGGCGGTGTATAGGGCCATCAGCTTGACGCTCATCGAGCGGCGGCGGTAGACCTCTTCCAAATCCCCTTCGCACATCATGCCCCAGCGGTCGGGGGAGCCGGGCAACTGGAAAGTCACGCCCTTGCCGATCACCGGAATATGGCGGTAGTCGGAATAGCCCGGGTAGGTGACGAACAGGTTTTCGCCGAGTTTGATGGTTTCGCGCACGCCGGGGTGAAGTTCGCCGGTGGCGGGGTCGGTGAAGCGCAGTTCGAGTTCGGTGTGGCGCGCTACCCTGACCGTGCCGAAGTCGGTGCGCACGCCGTTTTTCAGGTTGTCGCCCAGGCTAAAGGTGCTGTCCTCGAAGCGCGAGCGGGAGAGCGCGGTTCCAGGACTGATTTTGGGATCGAACGCCGATTGCACCATGAACAGATAGTTGTCGCCGGATTCCCGGTAAATATGGCCGGCCTCGCGCTGGATCAAGTCGCCCAGCACGTCGTTCGGCACCCTCCCGCATACCGCGCCTAGGGTTTTGCCGTTGTGCTGGATCGGTTGATAGAACATCAAGGTGACTTCGTCGTGGAACTTGGAGCTGGAGGGGCCGATTTCCAGCGTCGCGCGGTCTTCGTAGGGACCGTGCAGAAAGGCCCGCTGCAATCCGGCGGCAACCGCGGCGGGAGGCAAGTCGCGCGCTCCGGCACGCCGGGCGTAGGTGGAGACTAGTACTTTACCGCTGGCGTCGATGACGAAAAGCTCGGAAAAATCCGGGGCGTCGGATTTCTTATCGTTCAGCAGCTTGACGTTGATTTTGGCGAAGTCCTTGCCCAGCGTGCGCGCCGCGATTTCCAGATGGTCCCACTGGTTGCGAGCCCATAGGGTGAGAATCTTCACCCGGGCGGCGGCGATGCCTTCGAAAGTCTGTTCGATCACGGGGTAAGTATGGCGGTTGAGGAAGCACGACCAGCCCAGGGCCAATTTTCCGGATTTGCCGAACCAGGGTAGCCAGCTTCGTTCGGTATTACTCAGGTACATCGCTTTGCTGCGCAATTTCATCATGCCGATAGGTCCTCGTGCTCATGTGTGTAGACCGGCCGTCGATATGCGGCCGTGATGGTTTTAAGCAAAAAACGATCCATTTTTTTATTTATTGATATATATATGAAAAATTAAATTTGCTGTAGGTATGCGCACTGCAATGGTGCGAGCGGCGGTTTGCGGTCCCGTCCTGTGGCATCCTGCCGGGAAGACCTGGCGGCCGTGTTTCCCGGTATCGACATGAAGAAAATCCAGGCGGGTTTTGGAGCGGGTTTGGTGGCGGCTGAACTTGGCTAGGCGGTGCTATATCGGATCGTCCATACCTCCGGCCACATTCCCCGCTCCCGCCATTTTCGGCGCTTGTTCGCCGTCCATGGGGCAAGCTGGACTCCTTGCGGGCAACGAAACAGTCTTGCCATCATCTCGCGTCCTAATGGATTATCTGGGATAATTCGGGCCACCTGAACTGTTCGAACCCGATTCCAATGAAGCTTCTTGCTAGCCTTACCAGCCCGTTTGCCCGGAAAGTTCGCATCGTCTTGTCGGAAAAGCATATCGAGTGTCAACTCGATGTAATGAATCCCTGGGAGGCCGGCAGTCCGGTGCTCGACTTCAATCCTTTGGGCCAGGTGCCGACCTTGGTGCTGGACGACGGCATGGCGGTGTTCGATTCCAGCGTGATCGTCGAATACCTGGATGCCATGAGTCCGGTGAACAAACTTATTCCCGAGCCGGGCCGCCAGCGCGTCCAGGTGCGCCGCTGGGAGGCCTTGGCGGATGGCGTGGCCGATGCGGCGGCGCGTATTTTCCGGGAAAAAGGGGGAGGCAGGCATTTCGCCGAAAACGAAAGCCCGCAAAAAATGCGAGTCGAAACGAAACAGGACGATGCCTGGATAAGCCTGCAACGCGGCGCCATCGATCGGGGCCTGGACGCCTTGGAGCAGGAGCTGGGCGACCGCCCTTGGTTCTATGGGCACGGCTTGAGTTTGGCCGATATTGCGGTCGCTTGCTGCTTGGGGTACCTCGACCTGCGTTTTCCCGAGATCGAATGGCGTCATAAGCATGCCGGTCTTGCGCAACACATGGATAAGCTGATGCTTCGTCCTTCCTTCGCCGAAAGCGCCCCGCCCGGCTAAACCCAGACAATCCATTGGGACGCGAGATGATGGCGGGAGCGGGGTTGTTGCCGCTTTAGCGGCTTTACAACCCTGGCCCCCCCCTTTGCGGGTGCAAACCGTCCGCCAGCGCTCGCGTAGGCTCGAAGAGCCGCCTAGTGGGTTATCTGGGTTATGCGCTGGCCCAATCCAAATCGCAGCACAGTACGTGCAAGGCGCCGTCGATCTCGAATGCCATCGACAGGCTGACGCAGGATGTCGAGCCGATGATCGAGAGATAAGGGCGGCTGACGTGCAGTTTGCCCGGTTGCGCCACGGCATTTCGGAAATAGGAACGGCGCGACCAAGTCGCGCCGTTGACGTCGAGCAGGGGACGAAAGCGTTGATCCTGCGGGCGCGCCGTTTCGCTGCTGATGTTTTCGCCGATCTGGCGGCCCTGTTGATCGAGCATGAAAATACGTTCGGTGCGCGGCAGGCGGAGCAGCGCTGCGCTGGCTTGCCGAGGCGTGGTTTCGCCTTCCTGCACTTGCGCGCAAGCCAGCAGAAAAGCGGTGCGATACGGGGTCAGCAAGGCATCGTCCTGCTTCCGTTCGGCTTGGGCGTAGGCGTCCAGCCGGCTGCACAAGCGGTTCATCAGCGCGGCGTCGTGCCGGGTTAGGCTCGCGGCTGCGGCGGGTCGGCCGAAATAATAGCCCTGCACCATGTCGACCCCGGCATTGATGCCTATCATGGCTTCTTCCTCGTTCTCTATGCCTTCGATCAAGGTCAGGCTGCCCGATTCGTGCAGCAACTGGATCAGCTTCGGCAATACGCGTTTCACCCGTGCAGTCGTGGCGGCCTGGGCGATAATCGAGCGGTCGAGTTTGACGATGTCGGGGGCTATCCGCCAAATGCGGTCGAAATTGGAATGCCCGGCGCCGAAATCGTCGATGGCGATCACGCAGCCCAAGCCGCGATAAAAATTAACCGCTTCCGATAGCGCTTCCTCGTCGTAAATCTGGCCTTCGAGAATTTCCACGACGATGCGCTGCGGCGGCATGCGATGCCGTTCCAGAAGCTCCGCGAAAAAGCTGCCGAAGTGGTGGCCGCGCACCATGACTTCGGGGTTGATGTTGAGGAACAGCCAGGAATCCGAGTTGGAAAAGCGGGTGAAATTGTGCAAATGCAGGTTGCGGCACAGGCGGTCGAGGTGGACTTTTTCGGCTTCGCTTTCCGCTTCGGCGAAAACGGTCAGCGGCGGCAAGGACAGGCCCTTGCCGGTTTGCGCGCGCAACAGGCCTTCGTACCCCACGATGCGCCGGTGAGCGAGGCTAAAAATCGGCTGGAAGGCGCTGCTCAATTGCAAGGCCCCGAAATCGGCCAGCGTGTTTTCGCCCTGCCGGTAGAGCTGCGCATCCATGTGCTTGAGCGCACATTTTTTTTCCGATTCGGTCGGTTCGCCGTTGATTAGGCATGGCGCGATGCAGTCAATGGGGTTCGTCGGAAATTCCGTATCGTTCATGTATGGCCTATGCAGCCGGAGAGTCCGGCAATGGAAGTCGGGGCAAGTCGCAAGCAAATACCATTCCATGCGCTTATGTCAGGAATAAACAATGGATTGTGTGCTTATAATCGGCGTGCGCGCCTCGTTGCGGTGCATTCGCGTGTTAATGGCACGGATTCGGAGCGAAGGCGGATTAGTCTGCCAGTATTGTCCAGCGCGGGAAAAAGGCGGCTTGTCCCAGCGGCTGCTTGCGGCTGTCTAAGAAGCTGTCTTAATAAATCCTGAGCCCGCGTTGAGGCGATAAGCCTATGAAGGCTAGGCGCGGCGAGCGCAGTTTAGTTATTCTAAATAAGCGAGCCGTAACGACGCCCTCATGGGCTTATCGCCTCAACCCTCCTGGCCGGCAGCAAGCGGGCTCCAGTGCTTTGTTGCGGGCCGCTTGTTTGGAATAACCAAACCGCGCGACCCGCGTCGCGCCCTGAAACCCGCTTGCCGCCGGCGCGGG
>JAIOJO010000079.1 GCA_019911985.1 Sulfuricellaceae bacterium
CCTTCGTAGCGCCGGCCGTTCAGCAACACCAAAAACTTATCGCCGTTGCCGAGTGTCTCTTGGTACCCTTCTTGAGCCACCACCACGCCTAGACGCTGGTGCTGAACCGATTGCATAAAAACATTCCCGACCGATTTCTGATCAGTCGCCAGGTTTTCAACAAAATAAACGCGATCGGCCTGTTTCGACTCCTTGAACATGCCGGGCGTAATCGTAGCCGCATCATCCCGGCTATCCAATTGACGCCGGTATTGGGAGCTTTTGTCGAGTGCCCAAGGCGTTAAGGCTAGACTCAATAAAGCGATCGTCAGTACCACGGGTGCCGCAAAAAATGAAACCGGGCGGATCCAAGCAGCTAAGCTCTGGCCCGAGGTAAACCACACCACCATTTCGCCGTCACGGTACCAACGCGTTAACGTCATCAAGACGGCGATAAAAACAGTAAGCGACAACAATACCGGCAAATAGCCGACTAAACTGAACCCCAGCAACGCAAGCACCGCTCTGCCATTGATTGACCCCGACGCGGCCTCCCCCAGAAAACGCACAATCAAAATCGTGGTAACGATTGCCAGTAAGGTAAGAAATACCGTTAGGGCGGCGGACGTAAATTCACGGACTAAGGCGCGGCGAAAAATCATTTTTTGACGAGGTTTTGACTTATGGAGTAAAGTTTTGCCATAAACTTAATTTTGTAATTTTTGCACTTCACCCATAGTTAAATTCAGGCAAGGAGCAGAGGTGGAATTTATCATAAAAAGCGGCAGCCCGGAAAAACAGCGTACGGCATGTGTCGTGGTCGGCGTATTCGAGCCACGCAAACTGACTCCGGCCGGCGAGCAAATCGACCACGTTTCAAACGGCTACTTGAGCGACATCATTCGCCGCGGCGACATGGAAGGCAAGGCCGGCTCCATTTTGTTGCTGCACAATGTCCCCAATACTTTATGCGACCGCGTTTTGCTCATCGGCCTCGGCAAAGAGCGTGAATTCAAGGATCAAGAATATTGCAACGCCATCGCCACGGCAGTGCGAACCTTGAACGATACCGGCTCTATGGAAGCCACCTCCTATCTTCCCGAATTGCCCGCGCGCCGCCGCGATATCGACTGGAAAATCGAGCAGGCCGTATTATCGACCCTTCAAGCCTTATACCGGTTCGATCAACTGAAAAGCAAGCCGGACGAGGTACGCCGCCCTCTGCGCCGCATGACCTTGTGCGTATCTCGTCGCAATGAACTCGCCGTCGCCGAGAAAGCGGTCGAACGCGGACTCGCCATTTCGCGCGCCATCTCCTTGACCAAAGACTTGGCCAATCTCCCCGGAAATATCTGCACGCCGACTTACCTGGCGGACAAAGCCAAAGAGATGGCCAAGGATAAAAAACTCAAGCTTGAGATTTTGGAACAAGCCGACATGGAAAAACTCGGCATGGGCGCGCTGCTGTCCGTCGCCCGGGGCAGCCGCCAGCCACCCAAATTGATCGTGCTGCACTACAAAGGCGGCACAGCGAAGCAAAAACCGCTGGTACTGATCGGCAAGGGCATCACCTTCG
>JAIOJO010000080.1 GCA_019911985.1 Sulfuricellaceae bacterium
CCAAGAACTGTTCGACCACGGCGTCGATATCCTCGATGTCCTGAACCAGCCCGTCTTTCAAGGGCGCGTCGATTTGCGGGCTCATCATTTCCACGCCCAGGCGCATCCGGGCCAAGGGGGTGCGCACGTCGTGGGAGATTCCGGCGAGCAGCAGCGCGCGGTCGGCGTCCAAGCGCCTGAGGTCTTGGGCCATTTGGTTGAAGGTGCGGCTCAAGGCGCTGATTTCGGTCGGCCCGCTTTCCGCCAGTGGCGGCGGTATCGCCCCTTTGCCCACCAGCGACGCGGCATCGCTGAGTTGCCGCAGCGGCTTGTTGATGCGCCAGACGATCAGGAACGCGCCCAACGAAGCCAGCATAGCCATCAGCAGCCCGATGCCGGCCCATTGCCAGGGAAAGGCGCGCTCCCGCTCGCGCCGGGGCAGCATCAGCCAATAGGCCTCGCGATCGATGCGGGTCTTGATCCAAAAGGAGCCGCGCTGGACGCGTATTTCGGTGGGGTAGCCCAGCTTGTCGGAGAGATAGGCCGAGAGTTGCTTGATCTGCGGCAGCCTCGGCGCATCCCCCGGAGCCGCGCCCTCATCCTTGAGCAGGCGCACGCTGTTGCTGCCTTGCAGGCGCCGCGCAACGGTCGCCCGCTCCGCGCTGTCCAGCGAACCGAAGGATTCCGTGACGACGAGAATTTGCGACGCCAATATGTCGGCGAAATGCCGCGTGCGTTGGCCTGCATCGTAGTATTTGAAAACGGCGAAGACGCCGAGCTGGCTCAAGAGCAAAACCGCCAGCAGCAGCAGCAAGGTGCGGCCGAAGAGCGAACCGGGGATGAGTTTCACGGCGCCTTTTCTTCGGGAACGAATACATAGCCGTGCCCCCACACGGTTTGAATGTAGCGGGGGTGGGCCGGATCGTCCTCGATGAGCTTGCGCAAGCGGGAAATTTGCACGTCGATGCTGCGGTCGAAGGCGTCGCGGTCGCGCCCCCTGGCGAGTTCCAGAAGCTGGTCGCGCGACAAGGGCTGGTTCGCATGGTTTACCAGCGCCTTGAGCAAGGAAAACTCGCCGGTGGTGAGTGAGGTCGATTCTCCGCTGCGGGTGGTGAGACGGCGGGTGGTAAAGTTCAGCATATAGCGCCCGAACTCGATTTCCTCTTCGCCCGGAACCGGAGAGCCGGGCGGCGCCGCGGGCTGGCGGCGGCGCAATACCGCATGTATTCTCGCCACCAGCTCGCGCGGGTTGAAGGGCTTGGGCAGGTAGTCGTCGGCACCCATTTCCAGTCCTACGATGCGATCGACTTCATCCCCTTTGGCGGTGAGCATGATAATCGGGAGGGATTTTTCCGAGTTGTGCAAGCGGCGGCAGACGCTCAATCCGTCCTCGCCCGGCAGCATCAAGTCGAGCACGATCAGATCGACCCGTTGGCTGGCCAGGAAGCTGTCGAGCCCGCTGGCGTCGGCGAGCGCGCGAACGGAAAAACCTTGTTCGGTGAGATAGCTGTTGAGCAAATCCCGCAGCCGCAGGTCGTCGTCGATGACGAGGATGTTGTAGCGTTCGTCTTTTTTCATGAGGCCTATAATAATCGAGTATTAATAAAGCGTTGGCTGAATATTGTAAGCATATATTTCAGCGCTGCCCGGCGAAACAAATTGTTACACTCCGTGCCGGCTTCGACACAGATGGCTTACAAGGACACGATAGGATGGCAGCGTAGTCAACTATTTTGCCCCTGCCACGTTATTTAGGAGAATATTATGAACCGCAAACTCGTCGCTTCTTTCGCCCTGCTGGGCGTTGTCGCCTTAGCCGCGCCGGTGCTGGCCAATGCCCGCCATGAGGGCGGATGCCGCCATGGGGAAGGCTTTCTGCCCATGCGCGAGTTGCACCAGAAGCTGCATTTGAGCGCCGAACAGGATAAAACTTGGCAGGCGCTGGAAAAACAGAGCATGGCCCAGCGCAAGAGCGCCTTCGCCCAGCACAAGGAAATGCGGGCGCAGTTTCTGCAGGAATTGGACAAGAAAGACCCCGATTTAGCCGCCTTGTCCGCCCGCATGGATCAAGCCTCCGACGAGCGCATCAAGGCCATGCGCCAGTTGCGCGGCGAGTGGCTGAAGCTCTACGCCTCGCTTTCCGCGGAACAGAAAGGCATAGTACGCGACGTGCTGAAGGCCAAGCTGGCGCACCGCGGGCCGTTTAAGCATCGTGGGGAGGGCCGGGAACCTTCTTGATTTCCGCGTCCTCTAAATGAATTTGTCATTTTAATTGGAGAACACTATGGGTTTGAATTCCCGCAACACCGTCCTTGCCGCGCTTGCTTTGTCCCTGGCCGCTTGCAGCGCCTCGCCGTCTAAGCAGGATATCGGCACGGTGACCGGCGGCATCCTCGGCGGCGTGCTCGGCAGCCAAGTTGGCCAAGGTCACGGCCGGGATGCGGCGATGGTCGTCGGCGCGCTGGCCGGCGCCTTCATCGGCGGGTCGATCGGGAAGAGCATGGACGATACCGACCGCCTGAAAATGTCCAGCGCCTTGGAGAATGCCCCCACCGGCCGGACCACGTCCTGGCACAACCCGGATAGCGGGAATACCTACCGCGTCACTCCCACGCGCACCTATGAGAGCGCCGAGGGGCCGTGCCGCACCTTTACCACCGACGCCGTCATCGACGGCCGCAGCGAGCAGGTGGCGGGCAAGGCCTGCCGCCAGCCGAACGGCAGTTGGAAGATGATGTAGGGCCGCCCTAGCCGCCGGTGGTCTAGCCGGCGGCTGCAAACGCGATGGCCGTCGCGAGGCCGGAGTCTCGATGCGGATTCCGCCCTTGCCTTGACGGCCATCGTTCTATGCTGCGGTACCGATTAATCGAGGTTTTGCCCTGCGTACCCGGTAAAACTGAAGGCACGCACTAGAGAAAAAATGCACGGGAGTCCGGGGTGAAAACGAAGTTTATTTGGATAGCGTTCGGCATCGCTGCGGCCGCTGGGATAACGGCGGCCGTCATTTTTCATGCTAAGCCCGCGGTGCCGCAGCGCCACGGCATGAACGGCGCGGGCCGTCCGGTGCCGCCGGTGGTGGCCGCCACCGCCAAGACCGGCGACAGCGATGTGGTGATAGACGCGCTGGGGACGGTCACCGCGCGCGATACCGCCACGGTCAGGGCCCGCGTGGACGGCCTGCTCACGCGCCTAAACTTTCGCGAAGGGCAGACCGTGAAAGCGGGCGAACTGCTCGCCGAAATCGACCCGCGCCCGTACCGCGTGCTGGTCGAGCAGGCGCGCGGCCAATTGATGCGGGATCGCGCGCTGCTGGCCAACGCGCGGGTGGATTTGGAACGCTATCGCAATTTGCTGGCCAAGGATTCGATCGCCAAGCAGCAGGTCGATGGACAGGAAGCGCTGGTGCGCCAGTACCAAGGCGCGGTGGTGTCGGATCAAGCGCAGTTGGATAACGCCGCCCTCCAGCTTTCCTTCACCCGTGTGACCGCACCGGTTTCCGGTCGCCTGGGCTTGCGCCAGGTGGACGCGGGGAACATGGTTCGCGACACCGATGTCGCGGGGATCGCGGTGATTACGCAAACCCAGCCGATTACCGTTGTTTTCCCCATTCCCGCGGCCGGTTTGACGGCTGTTTTTCCCCGGCTGCAAGCGGGCGATACGCTGCGGGTCGAGGCTTATGGCCGCGAAGGAAAAGACCTGCTGGCGAGCGGCAAGCTGCTGACCGTGGATAACCAGATCGATACCGCGACCGGCACCGTCAAGCTCAAGGCGGAATTCGCCAATGCCGGAAATACGTTGTTCCCGAACCAGTTCGTGAATGTCCGCCTGCACGTCGCGACCATCCGCGGCGCGACGCTGATTCCCGTGGCGGCGGTCCAGCGCGGCACGCCGGGCACCTTTTGCTACGTTATCGGCCCCGACCGGACGGTCAGCGTGCGGCCAGTCGTCCTCGGGCCGGTTTCGGGCGATACGGTGGCCGTCGAAAAAGGCTTGGCGCCCGGCGAGCGGGTTGTGATCGACGGGGCCGACAAGCTCCGCCCCGGCGCTAAAGTGAATATCGCCACGCCCGGCGCGGCCGAGGCCGGGCGCAAGGGGGTGGCCGGCGAGCGGCGTGGCGGCAAGGCGCGCGAACGCCGGGACGGCGCGGCGAAACCGGCACCCGCCGCGCCCGGCGGCGCATGAACCCTTCGCGCCTGTTTATCCTTCGGCCGGTGGCGACTTCGCTGCTGATGGCCGCGATTCTGCTGGCGGGCATGCTGGCCTACCGCTTTTTGCCGGTCTCGGCCTTGCCCGAGGTGGATTATCCGACCATCCAGGTCACCACCTTGTACCCCGGCGCCAGCCCGGACGTGACGACCTCGTCGATCACCGCGCCGCTGGAGCGGCAGTTCGGCCAGATGCCGGGCTTGAACCAGATGTCGTCCGCCAGCTCCGGCGGCGCGTCGGTGATTACCCTGCAGTTCGGGCTGGACCTGGGCCTGGACGTGGCCGAGCAGGAGGTGCAGGCCGCGATCAATGCCTCCACCTCGTTCCTGCCGCAAGACCTGCCGATGCCGCCGATTTACAGCAAGGTGAATCCGTCCGACGCGCCCATTGTCACGCTGGCGCTGACGTCCAAAACCCTGGCCCTGCCCAGGCTCGAAGACCTGGTGGACACGCGCTTGGCGCAAAAGCTTTCGCAGTTGCCCGGCGTCGGCCTGGTCAGCATCGGCGGGGGGCAGCGCCCGGCCGTCCGGGTGCAGGCCAATCCGCAGGCCCTGGCGGCCAACGGGCTGAATCTCGACGACTTGAGAAGCGCCGTCGGCAACGCCAACGTGAACATGGCGAAAGGCAGCTTCGACGGCCCGGCGCGGGCGTCCACGCTGGACGCCAACGACCAGATGAAGTCGCCCGAGGAATACCGGAAGCTCATCGTCGCCTGGCGCAACGGCGCGCCGATACGCTTGGGCGACGTCGCGGACGTCGTGGACGGCCCGGAGAATACGCGTCTCGCGGCATGGTCCGGCCTGACCCCGGCGGTGATCCTGAATATCCAGCGCCAGCCCGGAGCCAACGTGATCGAGACGGTGGACCGTATCAAGAAAATGCTGCCGGCCTTGCAGGCGACGCTGCCCGGCTCTATCGATCTGACGCTCTTGACCGACCGCACCGTCACTATCCGCGCCTCGGTGGCGGACGTGCGTTTCGAGCTGATGCTGTCGATTGCGCTGGTGGTGATGGTGATTTTCCTGTTCCTGCGCAGCGGCACCGCGACGCTTATTCCGAGCGTCGCGGTGCCGCTGTCGCTGGTCGGCACCTTCGGCGTGATCTACTTGGCCGGGTTCAGCATCAATAATCTGACGCTGATGGCCTTGACCATCGCCACCGGCTTCGTGGTGGACGACGCGATTGTGATGATCGAGAACATCTCGCGTTACGTCGAGGCCGGCGAGACGCCGCTGCAAGCCGCCCTGAAAGGCTCGCGGCAGATCGGCTTCACGATTATCTCGCTGACGTTTTCCTTGATCGCGGTGCTCATCCCCTTGTTGTTCATGGGCGACGTGATCGGCCGCTTGTTCCGCGAATTCGCCATCACGCTGGCGGTGGCGATCCTGATTTCCGCCGTCGTGTCGCTGACGCTGACGCCGATGATGTGCGCCCGCTTGCTGCGCCATACGCCTGAAGCCGAGCAGGGGCGTTTCTACCACAGCAGCGGCGCCTTCATCGACCGCATCATCGCCCGCTACGGCGTGCTGCTGAACTGGGTGCTGGACCGCCAGCGCGCCACGCTGCTGGTGGCCGCCGCTACTTTGGGCCTCGCCGCGCTGCTCTACATCTGGGTGCCCAAGGGGTTTTTCCCGGCGCAGGATACCGGCGTGATCCAAGGCATTACCGAGGCGCCGCAAACGGTTTCCTACGCGGCGATGGCCGAGCGGCAGCAAGCGCTGGCCCGCGCGGTGCTGAAAGACCCGGCGGTGGAGAGCCTGTCGTCCATCATCGGCGTGGACGGCGTGAACACCACGCTCAACAGCGGACGCATGCTGATCAACCTGAAGCCCAAGGCCAGCCGTGATGCCGCCGCTGCCGTGATCCGCCGTCTGCAACAGCGCCTGGAATCGGTTCCGGGGATTTCGATGTACATGCAGCCGGTGCAGGATTTGACCATAGAGGATAGGGTCAGCCGTACCCAGTACCAGTTCAGCCTGGCGGATGCCAACCCGGACGAATTGGCCGAGTGGACGCCCAAGCTGCTCGACCGCCTGCAGCAATTGCCGGAGCTCGCGGATGTCGCCAGCGATGCGCAGAACAACGGGCTGCAAGCCTATGTCGAGATCGACCGCGATAGCGCCGGGCGGCTCGGCATCACCACTGCCGCCATCGACAACGCGCTCTACAACGCCTTCGGCCAGCGCCTGATTTCGACCGTTTTCACCCAGTCCAACCTGTACCGCGTGGTGCTGGAAGTCAAACCGGAATTCCAGCAGGGCCTGGCCGCGCTGAACGGAATCTACCTGATTTCGCCCAGCGGCGGACGGGTGCCGCTCGCCGCGGTCGCCCGCGTCTCCGAGCGCGCCGCGCCGCTGGTGGTCAACCATATCGGCCAGTTCCCCGCCGCCACGATTTCGTTCAACCTGGCGCCCGGAGCCTCCCTCGGCGGCGCCGTCAAGGCCATCCGCGCCGCCGAACAGCAGATCGGGCTGCCCGCCAGCATCCAAACCGGCTTCCAGGGCGCCGCGCTGGCGTTTCAGGCGTCGCTCGACAATACCCTGCTGCTGATACTCGCGGCGATCGTCACCATGTACATCGTTCTCGGCGTGCTCTACGAGAGCTACATCCACCCGGTCACGATACTCTCCACGCTGCCTTCGGCGGGAATAGGGGCCTTGCTGGCGCTCCTGCTGTCGCGCACCAGTCTCGGCGTGATCGGCGTCATCGGCATCATCTTGCTGATCGGCATCGTCAAAAAGAACGCGATTATGATGATAGACTTCGCGCTCGCCGCCGAGCGCGAGCAGGGAAAATCGCCGCGCGAGGCGATTTTCGAAGCCTGCCTGCTGCGCTTTCGGCCTATCCTGATGACCACCTTGTCCGCGCTGCTCGCCGCGCTGCCCTTGATGCTCGGCACCGGCGTCGGCTCCGAATTGCGCCACCCGCTGGGGATCACCATGGTCGGCGGCTTGCTGGTCAGCCAGGTGCTCACGCTGTTCACGACCCCGGTCATCTACCTCGCCTTCGACCGGCTGGCGCTCCGCGTCAAGCGGGGCCGCCGGCCGAGCGAGATGGCGGCGTAGCAGGACATGAATCTCCCCGCCCTTTTCATCTCGCGGCCCGTCGCCACGACGCTGCTGTCCCTGGGCCTCGCCTTGGCCGGCTGGATGGCGTTCGCGCTGCTGCCGGTCGCGCCGTTGCCGCAGGTCGATTTTCCGACTATTTCGGTGCAGGCTTCCTTGCCGGGCGCGAGCCCGGAAACCATGGCCTCAAGCGTCGCCACGCCGCTCGAACGCTCGCTCGGTCTGATCGCCGGGGTGAACGAAATCACGTCGAGCAGTTCGCTCGGCTCGACCTATATCACCTTGCAGTTCGACCTGAGCCGGAATATCGACGGCGCCGCGCGCGACGTGCAAGCCGCGCTGAACGCGGCGCGCGCGCTGCTGCCGAGCGGTATGCCGAGCAACCCGACCTACCGCAAGGTGAATCCGGCCGACGCGCCCATCATCATTCTCTCGCTCACCTCGGACACGCTGACGCGCGGGCAAATGTACGACGCGGCATCGACCGTGCTGGCGCAAAAACTGGCCCAGGTGCAGGGCATAGGCCAAGTGATTGTAGGCGGCAGTTCGCTGCCGGCGGTGCGCGTGGAGCTCAATCCCAGCCAGTTGAACCACTACGGCATCGGGGTCGAGGAGGTGCGCGCGGCGATAGCCGCCACCAACGTCAACCGTCCCAAGGGAGCGCTGGAAAGCGCCGGGCGGCACTGGCAAATCCAGGCCAACGACCAGGCTAGACGCGCCGCCGACTACTTGCCGACCATCGTGGCGTATCGCAACGGCGCCGCGGTTCGCTTGGCCGACGTCGCCCAGGTGGACGATTCGGTGCAGGATGTCCGCAACGCCGGGCTGGCCGACGGGAAACCGGCGGTCATGCTGATCCTGTTCCGCCAGCCGGGCGCCAATATCATCGAAACCGTCGGCCGGGTGAAAGCCTTGCTGCCTTTGCTGCGCGCCTCCATACCGGGCGCCATCGATATGTCGGTGGTGATGGACCGCACGCAGACCATCCGCGCTTCGCTGCGCGAAGTCGAACGCGCGCTGCTGATTTCGATTGCGCTGGTGGTGATGGTGGCGCTGCTGTTCCTGCGCAGCGGCCGCGCCGCGCTGATTCCGAGCGTGGCGGTGCCGCTTTCCCTGGTCGGCACCTTCGGGGTCATGTACCTGGCGGGATTCAGCCTGAACAACATTTCCCTGATGGCGCTGACCATCGCCACCGGCTTCGT
>JAIOJO010000081.1 GCA_019911985.1 Sulfuricellaceae bacterium
GGATCGCGTTGCGTCAAAAGCCGGAGGCTGCAAGGCGCGCGACGCCGGTCGTAGCCAGCCTACGATGCCAAGGAGCGCAACGCCGCAGACGCCGGCTTTTGACACAACCCTTACGGGACGGGGTTTTGCGGGCGCCGGGCGATGTCGCTCGACGCTTGTGTGGAATGACCACACCGCGCGCCTCGCTTCGTGCCCGGCATCCCGCAAAAACCCGTCGCGACCCCGTGCGACTTAATCAGAGGCTCCTTAAGACAGGCCCTAAGAGTTGGCCGGACGGACAGGTCAGGATACGCTCCGCCAGCTTGCCGTACCGGTAAATCCGCAACTCACCGCGTTCGAAGGGAATCCAGCCCCCACCGCGCAAGGGTTCCGTCGCGACCAGGGCAATGTCGTCCGTGGGGCCGCCGCGATCGAGATAATGGAGCCGGTCATGGCCGTATGCGATCAGGCGCTCCCCATCCGACATGAGGAAATTGAACTTGCCGTGCGAGGCGATCAGTTCGCTGATGATCGCCACGGTCGCGAACCAGTCCGCCGTATCCGGGACGGGCGAGTCCTGAAAATGCTGCGCGATATGGCTCAAGAGATGGCAGAAAGCGTATTCCGAGTCCGTTTCTCCGGCCGGCTGGCAAACCCGATGGCCGTTTCCCTGCTCCATCTCCACGACATCGGGCACCAAGCCATTGTGGGCAAACACCCACTCCTTTCCGCAACACACCCACAGGAACGGATGCGTATTATCCAGCGTGTTGACGGGCGGGAACTTCGCTTTGCGCACATGCGCGACGACCAGGTTCGAACGCATGGTTTCGCACAAGCCGGCAAACAGCGCGCTCCGGTGCGCCGGGAACGGCTCCTTGGCCAAGCGAAAAGCGCCGCTCTCCCACCAGGCGAGCCCCCAGCCGTCCGGGTTGTCCGCCGCCAAGCCGCCGCGCAGGCGGAATTCGTTCAGCATTTCAGCGGCCGCCGCAGGGCGGCTGGCGGACATTCCAAAAAGTTCACACATCGTCGGCAGGCTCCACTAAAGAATCTGTTTCAAATCCCGGACAATCGAAAGAAGCACCGTGAATCGCGGCCTGGAGGCCGCTCCTACCCGATAAGCGTGCCGCGTTAAAACCGCTTCCAAAGCATCGGCCTTACCCCGGAATTCCTCCAAGCGCCTGCTCCAGGTCTTCGATCAGGTCAGCGGCGTCCTCCAGGCCGACGGAAAGCCGCACCATACTATCCGAAATACCGCGCCGCGCCCGTTCTTCCGCGCTCAAGCCATGGTGCGTGGTGGTCACCGGCATGGTAACCAGACTTTCCACCCCGCCCAGGCTGGGGGCGATGGCGAACAGCTTGAGCCGGTCCACCATCCGCACCGCATCCTCGTATCCGCCTTTGACTTCGAGCGTCAGCACCCCGCCGAAACCGCTCATCTGCGCTTTTGCCGTGGCATGACCCGGAAAATCCGGCAGTCCGGGGTAAAGCACCCGCGCCACACCCGGATGCCGCTGCATGGACTGCGCCACGGCCAGGGCGGTGGCATTCTGCCGCTCCACCCGCACCGTCAGGGTGCGCAGGCTGCGCATCAGCAGGGAAGCGGTTTCCGGGGCGATCATCGAGCCCAGGTTTTTGCGCCAGTTCCACACCGTGGCCAGCAAGTGCGCCGAGCCCATCAGCGCACCGGCGGTGATGTCGCTGTGGCCGCCCAGATATTTGGTGGCGCTGTGCACGGCAAAATCCGCCCCCAGCGCCAGCGGCGGCTGGTTTACCGGTGAAGCGAAGGTATTGTCCACCGCCACCAGCGCGCCGTATTCGTGGGCGATGCCGCTGATGCGCGCAATATCCAGCACTTCCAGGGTGGGATTGGTGGGGGTCTCGAAAAACACCAGGCTCGCGCCCAGCTCCAGGTAGGCTTTCAAGCCCTCCAGTTCGCTGCCGAGCAGGAAATAGGCGGGGATATTGAGGTCGTTCAGTTGGCTGGAAAGCAGCTCCAGGGTGCCGCCGTAGGCGTCGCCGATGCACACGATGCCCTTGCGCCCGTGGGCGAAAAACAGCGCCGCTTCTGCCGCCATGCCGGAACAGAACACCCACGCCGCCTCCGCCCCCTCCAACGCGGCGAGCTTTTCCTCCAGCGCGCGGATGGTGGGGTTGAGGCCATAGCGGGTGTATAGACTGCCCGGCTTGCGCCCTTCCACCACGTCCAGCAGGTCGGCGCTGGAAGCGAACTTGAAGGTGGTGGTCTGGTACAGCGGCGTGTGCGGCGAGCCGTGGGGGTCTTGCATCTCGCCGGCATGGACGCAGCGGGTGGCGAGGCCGGGTTCTTTATTGGGCATGGGTTTGCTCCGCGAACAGGTTTTCCAGAATTTGCTCCAGGGCCGCGCGGAAATCCGCCAGCTTCGCGGCCTCGAAGCCCATTTCCGCGAGTTTTTCGCACAGGTCTTCGGGCGAGATAATCACCCCGTCGGAAGCCGTCACCTCCGCTCCGCGCACCAGGATCGCCGGCGGGCAGCAGCCATCTTCCGGCGGCGTTTCCAGGTAGTTGATCTGCACGTCCAGGTCGAAGCGCCGCGATAGTTCCTCGGCGTACCGGATATAGAGCGAACAGCGCCCTCCCGGCGGAGTTTTCGAAAGTATGGTGACAGTCATATTCCTCCTCCAAAAGTTTAGATTATGTTCTTAATCACGATGTAAGTCGCCACCGCCATCAGGAATACGGCAAAACCCTGTTTCAGCTTATGCTGGGGCAGGCGGTGGGCGATGCGGGTGCCGGCGAAACTGCCCACGATGGCCACGGCCGCGAATACCGCCATCACCGCGAAGTCCATTTTTACCGCGCCCAGGTAGCCGGCAAACCCCGTGGCGGCGTTGACGGCGACGATGGCAAGGGAAGTGCCGACCGCCTGCTTCATACCCATCCCCCCAGCAGCACCAAGGCCGGAACAATGAGGAAACCGCCGCCGAC
>JAIOJO010000082.1 GCA_019911985.1 Sulfuricellaceae bacterium
GGGCAAATGCCGGAATTGCTGGGCATCGATCGCTATAAGAACATTCCGGTGGTTAACCTTGTCCGGCGCGGTAGGAATAACAGTCGCCGATGGCCGAGTAGGTCATGCCCATGTCGTTGAGAAACTCGGTAAAGGGAATCAGTGGCGGTCTTTCCCCGCGCGTCCGTTCCTGAAGGTATTTAGGCCGTGAGCCTTCGTGGGCGAGCAGAGCGAAAACGTCGCGGTGGCAATTCAGTGCCTTGGGGAACCAGCCAAACAGGTGATCGGCCGCATAACCCCAGGCGGTAACATAGAATACGCGGTAGTCATCCCGCAATTCGTCTCGTGTCTGCACGGTGAAATCTTGCATGAAATAGTTCTATCGCCCTAAATCATCAAGAATTTGCTGAGCACGATGGTGCCAACAATGTCGCTGACGTACTACTTCTGCCGCCTGTTGCCCCACTTGCCTTCTCCTTGCCTCGTCGGCCAACCACCGATGCGCTTCCTCGCGCAAACTTTCTGGAGTGAATGTCCCATAGTGGACATCGGGTTCAAACGAAGTCAGCATCCCTCCCGGTTTGTTGTCGTGAGGCGATTCATGGGTCAAAACAAAGCCGCCTACCGCCATGCACTCAAGTGTTCTGCTATGCAATCCCAATCCGTGCGTGTTGTTTGCCAGATTAATCCGGCTACGGCGGTAAACATCGAGCAGTCCATTCTGGGTATCAATTACCCCCTTGGCATAGGGGCTGAATTCGGGATGCATGTTCCATCCCGGCCCATAGAGCTCCAAGGATCTGGAGACCTGCAGGATGCCGTTGATCAATGCCTCGCGATCCAGCAGGCGAGGGTATTCTCTTGCAAAAAAGTTGATCGATTTTTCAAATGGAGACAGCGCGCTAAAATCCGGGACCGGGTTTTGATGGGTCCGATTCTTTTTGATGCGATGCTGCCCAAAAAGATGCTGAGTGTAGCGATTAAGGCGCGAGAGTGCGCCGCCTAACGGCCTATTTCTATAGGTTGCGGGAGCTTCACGCATTATCTGGTTTAATGTATGGATATCCAAATCACCGCGCAATGGACGATAGCTACTTCGCACAAGCCCCATCATGGTTATGATCTCAGCATTTTGCAAATGGGGTCGAAGATAATACCCAAAGATTATCCTGCGCATTATCGCGAGACATTTTCTCGCCCCCAGCAATGGATTGAGCCTAGTTAAATCCAGAATGTCCTTCCAGATACTTCGCGTGACAAGCAGGGGAGGGGATGGAATGAAGCCGCATAGAGAAAAATCGACGGGTTCTAATTTGGCGTTTGGGCGATAATCGATGACCGCCTTATCCACACCTGAAACCAGAGAACCCACGTAGCAGGGCAGCGGTGCATCAAGCCCCAAAACCCCCGCATCGCCTAACGCATAGAGAATATCCGTATCGTGAAAGGTATCTGCAAAACATTTCGTGGTTTCAGGGAAAACGTCCTGAAACCATGAAATGTAACGCACCTTTGGCGGCAAAGTGACTTCGGGGTGCCGCGTGCGGTTCACCTGAATGACTACGTCAATCGAGAGTTCCTTGCATTTCTGCGCCACTTCAACGGCCGAGATGGGCGTTGGCAAAGCATGAGCTTGGTGGCCGATTGCATGGAAACCCGCGGCCAACCCATTTACCATGCGCTGATCATAGGGGGCAGAGTAGTTTGGGGTGATCAGAATCTTCAAGGGATTCCTCTGCGTGCTCATCTTGATTCCTATTTGCGCATTCGGGACAAGACAAAAAGTCTGCCGATAAGCCGATACCAGACGATGGCTATCAGGTCGAAAGGCGGCCTCAGCAGCACGAATGCCAAAGCCAACTGCAATTTTCTAGGTTTGCCCAAAAGGGGGCCGACTGCGCATAATATCCTGTAACGATATCCCCGCCACAAACCGGCATGTGGCAGCCATATATGGTCGTGGAGCGCTCTGATGGCGGTGAAACGAATCCGGCGTTTCATTACATCGCAGAATTTGGGGGTGAAAAGTGCGGGGGATAACTTGGCGCCGGTGTTCTCCATCTTTGTCAGGATGGCGTCTAAGCCCGGAAGGTTGGTTAGTGTTCGCCACATGAGTCCGCCATCATGTTGTCTCACCACGCCGAGCGGTTTGGGTGAGAAAGCGGCGCCCTTCATACTGGCAACGGTCAGGGCCGCCAGCAAGTCACCCAATCCCTGGTAGGTAATATCGAATCCGCCGATCTTCTGT
>JAIOJO010000083.1 GCA_019911985.1 Sulfuricellaceae bacterium
ACCAGCACCCGGACCGGCATCGTCGAAGTTTCCGACCTGCGCGATTCCTATTGGACCAAACACTTCAGCGCGGCGCGCCGCCTTGATCTGCCCAGCGGCGCAAACGCGACTGAATAAGGGGTAGCGCCGCCAGCGCCGCCTTTTCCCCCTCCATGATCGCCAGGTTTTTCTGCTCGAATTCGGCGGCCCCGACGCCGCCAACCTTGGGACGAATCACCACATCCGCCTGTTCCAGCTCGTAACGGCTGAGGCCTTGCATCATCACGGCAAAGGTTTGCAACAATATATCCACGGTCGAACCCACCGAGGCGCGGGCGGGCTTGGCGGCTATATCCACGGCGATCACGATGTCCGCGCCCATTTTCCGCGCGACGCTCACCGGCACCGGACTAACCAGGCCGCCATCGACGTATTCGCGCCCGCCGATCTTCACCGGCTGGAAGACGCCGGGCACGCTGCTGGATGCGCGCACCGCCATGCCGGTATTGCCGCGCTGGAAGGCCATCAATTCGCCGTTGCGCAAATCGGTCGCCACCGCGCAAAAGGTCTTCGGCAGCTTCTCGATGGGCCGGTTGCGCAAAGCGCGGTTGATGAAATCCTGTAGCAGTTCGCCCTTGATGAAACCCCGGTCGGGCAAGGCGAAATCGCCGACACTGTCCTGGTCGAGCTGCAAGGCGATTTTCTGCAAGTCGTAGCCGCCGTAGCCGCCGGCGTAGAGCGCCCCCACCACGCTTCCGGCGCTGGTTCCCACCACCATGTCGGGCACGATGCCGTGGGATTCGAGCACCTTGATGACCCCTACGTGGGCAAAGCCCCGCGCCGCGCCGCCGCCTAAAACCAAGGCGATTTTCGGCGCCCTGACAACCGGCGCGGCCTCCTTAACCGGCGGAGCGGAACAGGCCGCCAACATCCCGAGCAATATCCCCATCCATCCCAACAACTTCAATCTATTAAGCATACTTACCTGAAAACCGCCAAAATTTAGCCATCCCGGCCACAGCCCCGATAAAGAAAGCCCGTTGCAGCCAAGCCCACACCCGGCATTGCCACCCGAGCGCCTCGCGCAGAAGAGCCGGACAGCACCGGCCGTCCCGCCGTTTGCGCCGCACATTGTAGCCGCTGCCGCGGCTCAATTCCCGGCCTTCGTCGAGAATTTGTTTTTCCGCCGCCACCGGCAATATCGACCCTCTGACGCTCATCTCCAGCATCCTTTTAACGTATACAAGCTTTGGCCCAGAGCCTCGGACAAAGTCCGTTGCAATCAAGCGCTAATGCGTTAACATTGCAGCCACCCCATTTTTTACGATACTCGCCTCGAATGAAGACTCCCGCCATGTTTTCCCGCAACATCATGTTCAGCGTGGGTGCCGGCTTTGCCATCTCCCTGGCGCTGATGGCGACCCTGACCATCGTCGGCTTGAACCGCATGGCCTCGATCAACGGCGACCTGGAGCGCCTGGTCAACGAAACCGACGTCAAAACCGAACTCGCCACCCAGATGCGCGATGCGCTGCGCAACCGCGCCATCAGCATGCATACCATCGTGGTGATGACAGACCCTTTCGATATCGACGATGAACTGAAGCAGTTTTACCACTACGGCGACGCCTACACCCGCGCCCGCCAGCAACTGGAACAAATGGAACTCAGCCCCGCCGAGCGCGCCGTGCTGCAAGACATCGGCACCCAGACGGCATCCACCCAGCCCTACGTGATTCAGGCCATCAACGACGCTCTCGACAACAACAACAAAGCGGCGCTGGCAATCCTCCAGGAATACGCCATCCCAATGCAGAAAACCCTGGTGCGGCAACTGGACGAATTGGTCAAAATCCAGCACAACACCTCCCACAAGGATGCCGACGAAGCCGCCCGCTCCTACCAACTCACCCGCTGGCTGATTATCCTGCTCGGCGTGAGCGCCGCCACGCTGGGCCTGCTCATCGCATTTTTCGTGATCCGCCGCATCACCCGCCAAACCCGAGAAATCGAGAAAGAGCAAGTTAAGTACAAAACCCTTTTCGATACCAATTCGGACGGTATCGTCTTGCTCGAAAAAGACCACTTTTTGGACTGCAACGCCGCTGCACTGCGCATGTTCGGCATGGACAAGTCCGAGGCATTCATCTCCTTGCAAGCCAAGGACTTGGGCGCGCCCTTGCAGGCGAACGGCGAAACGGCGGAAGCCGTGGCGCAGGCGCAGATTCGCAAAGCCATCAGCGAAGGCCACTGCCACTTCGAATGGATAGGAAAACGCGCGGACGGCCGCTTCTTCCCGGTCGAAATCGCCCTGCATTCCATGACCATCGACGGCAGAATCGTTACCCAAGCCATTATGCGCGACGTCACGGAACGCAAGACCGCCGAGCGGGAACTGAAGGCCGCCTACGAAACCGCCCTGGAAGCCGCGCGCCTGAAAACCGAGTTCGTTGCCAACGTCAGCCACGAAATCCGCACGCCGATGAACGGCATCCTCGGCATGATCGATCTCTTGCGCGAAAACCCCAATCCGGCAGAACAAGCCGACTATATCGAGGCCATGCGCAACTCGGCGCAGGCTTTATTGACCGTGATCGACGACATCCTGGATTTTTCCAAAATCGAGGCCGGCAAGCTGGAAATGCAAAGCCTGCCTTTCGAGCCCGCCGTGATTGTCGAAGAGGTATGCGAATTGCTGGCCGACCGGGCGCAGAAAAAAGGGCTGGAACTCGTGTGCGACATTCAGCCCGAAATAGCCGGCCAATTGCTCGGCGACCCAGGACGTTTGCGCCAGATGCTCCTTAATCTTATCGGCAACGCGGTGAAATTCACCCATGCGGGAGAAATCGTGGTGGCGGTGCGGCGTAACGCCGCCACCCCCGAAGCGGAAACGCTCCACTTCGAAGTGCGCGATACCGGAATCGGCATTAGCGGCGAAGGACGCAAGCGTCTGTTCAAGTCTTTCTCCCAAGTGGACGGCTCGACCAGCCGCCAGTACGGCGGCACCGGGCTGGGCCTAGCCATCTCCAAGCAGTTATGCGAATTAATGGGGGGGCGCATGGGCGTTGAAAGCCATTCCAATCTCGGCAGCACTTTTTGGTTCGACATCGCCTTTCCGCGAACCGACGATGTCTGCGAGCCGGCGCCTGCACCCGCGGTGCAACGGGCATTGATCGTCACCGGCCGGGATAGCCTGTCCCGCGTCTTACAAAACCAATTGAATTTTTGGCACATCCCCTGCGAAATTGCCCGCACCGCCGCGGACGCCATGGCGAAGCTGCACGCCGCCGCGGCCGCGGGTCAAGCCTACGATGTAGCCATCGTCGATAGCGCTCTCCCTTTCCTGTCCGCCAACGCGCTGCTCCAGGGCATCGGCATTGAGCGCCCTATGCGTTTCATCCTGTTGACCAGCGTTGCGGAGCGCCAGCACGAGGGCCACCTGCTCACCGCCGGCGGCGCGGCCTGCCTGAACAAGCCGATACGGCGAGCTCGCCTGCTCCAAGCCTTGGGCGGGCACGATTTGAACACAGCGGCCGCCCGCCAAATGAACAAGAATTGCGAATTCCCCCGGCCTTCTCCCTACCGCGTGCTGGTCGCCGAAGACAACCCGGTAAACCAGAAGGTGACGCTCGCCATGCTGAAAAAAATGGGCATCGAGGCCGATTTGGCGGTCAACGGCCAACAGGCGGTCGAAGCCGCCGCCCGGCAGTCCTACCGCGTCGTGCTGATGGATTGCCAGATGCCGGGAATGGACGGATTCGAGGCCAGCAAGGCGATTCGGCAGCACGAATCGAAGCTGGGCCGCCATGCCGCGATTATCGCGATGACGGCCAACGTGATGGAAGGCGACCGGGAGCGCTGCCTCGCATCCGGAATGGACGACTACCTGCAAAAACCCTTGAGTCTGGAGCAGCTAAAAAACAGTTTGTGCGCTTGGCTCGGCGCGGCAATCGAAAAATCGCCGCCGCTCGACCTGCCCAAGCT
>JAIOJO010000084.1 GCA_019911985.1 Sulfuricellaceae bacterium
TGCCGGTCGGCACCGTCATCACCGATTTCGAGAGCGGCCAGCTTATCGCCGACCTGTGCCGCGACGGCGATCGGGCCATGATCGCCAAGGGCGGCCAAGGCGGCCTCGGCAACCTGCATTTCAAATCCAGCACCAACCGCACCCCGCGCCAGTTCACCCACGGCGAAGAGGGCGAACAGCGCGAATTGCAATTGGAGCTCAAGGTTCTGGCCGATGTCGGCCTGCTGGGAATGCCCAACGCGGGCAAATCCACCTTTATCCGCTCGGTATCCGCCGCCAAACCGAAAGTGGCCGACTACCCCTTCACGACGCTCCATCCCAATCTGGGCGTGGTTCGGGTGGATCACAACCGCAGTTTCGTGATTGCCGATATTCCCGGCCTGATCGAGGGCGCGGCCGAAGGCGCGGGTCTCGGCCACCGCTTTCTGCGCCACCTGGCGCGAACCCGCTTGCTGCTGCACATCATCGACATGGTGCCGACGGATGACAGCATCGAGCCCGCCGCCGAGGCCCGTGCGATAGCGGAAGAACTCAAGAAGTACGACGAGGATCTGTATCGCAAACCCCGCTGGCTGGTGCTCAACAAGATGGATATGCTGCCGCAAGACGAACGCCAGGAACGCTGCCGCCAGTTCCTTCGGGATTTCGGCTGGGACGGCCCGTGGTTCGAGATTTCCGCCCTTTCCGGGGAAGGCTGCAAAGAACTGAGCTACGCCATCATGCGATATCTGGAGGAAGCCCGTAGCGACGAACTCCCTCCTCCACCCCCGTCGGTATTGCAAGAGGCGCCATGACATCCGTTCTCGCCTCCGCCAAACGCCTGGTCGTCAAAGTCGGCAGCAGCCTGGTTACCAACGACGGCGCCGGACTCGACCACCAAGCCATAGACGCCTGGGCGGCGCAAATCGCCGCGCTGACCGCAATGGGCAAGGAAGTCGTCTTGGTTTCCAGCGGCGCGGTAGCCGAGGGCATGCAGCGCCTGGGCTGGAAAAAACGCCCCCATGCGCTGCACGAGCTGCAAGCCGCGGCCGCCGTCGGCCAAATGGGGCTGGTCCAAGTCTATGAAACCAGCTTCCGGCGGCACAGCCTGCATACCGCCCAGGTGTTGCTGACCCACGACGACATGGCGAGCCGCAAGCGCTATCTGAACGCACGTTCCACGCTGCGCACCCTGCTCGATCTCAAAGTGATTGCTATCATCAACGAGAACGACACGGTTGCCACCGACGAAATCCGCTTCGGCGACAACGACACGCTGGGCGCCCTGGTCGCCAATTTGATCGAAGCCGACGCCTTGGTCATCATGACCGATCAGGCCGGCCTCTATTCCGCCGACCCGCGCAAGGATCCCGGCGCCTCCCTGGTATCGGAGGGCCGCGCGGGAGACTTGAAGCTGGAGGCGATGGCGGGGGGAGCGGGCAGCCATCTCGGCCGCGGCGGCATGTTGACGAAGATTTTGGCCGCCAAGCGCGCAGCGCGCAGCGGAGCCCATACCGTGATAGCTTCCGGCCGCGAGGCGGACGTGCTGATACGCCTCAGCCAGGGCGAGGCCATCGGCACCCAATTGCTGGCAGGCTCGGTGAAAACGGCGGCGCGCAAGCAGTGGCTGGCCGATCACCTCCAAGTTCGCGGCCGCCTCAGCCTCGACGAGGGTGCGGCGGAAGCGCTCAGACTAGGGGGCAAGAGTTTGCTGCCTATCGGCGTCACCGCTGTCAGCGGCGATTTCGGACGCGGCGAGGTGGTGGCTTGCGTCGATGGCAAGGGACAGGAAATCGCGCGCGGCCTGGCAAATTACGACGCAGACGAAACCCGCAAGATCATGCGCCGCCCCAGTACCGAAATCGAGGCTATTCTCGGCTATATCGACGAACCCGAATTAATCCACCGCGATAATTTGGTTCTCCAATAATGCAAAACGCCGCTGTCCGCCCCGGCGAAAACAGTGCCTTCTTTTAAAGCAGACACTCTGTATAATTAAATTCCTAAAGAATTGCAGTTGAGTGTCGTTAGAACAGTTAACTGAATAAATTCGTGCTTAGGAGACCCATCGTGGTTGACATCTCTATCAAATCGGTTGCGGGCGCAGCAAAGGCCGAACGCCAGTCCCGCACCAGCCAGAAATCCGGCAGCGAAGGCGCGCGCTCCGTCGCGTCCACGCCGTCGGATAGCGTTCATCTCACCCCTTTGTCAGGCGAGTTATCCAAACTGTCGGGAGACGTTCCCGTGTTCGACACAGCAAAAGTAGACGCGATCAAACAAGCCATCCGCGAAGGAAAATTCACAGTCAACGCCGAGGCCGTAGCAGACCGCTTGTTAAGCGATGTTCGCGCGCTGGTTTCGAAGAAGGATTGAGATTGGCGGAATCACAGCAGGACCCGGGGGCCGATAAGGCGTTTATCGCCGATTTGGAGCAAGAACGGGACACCTTCAGGACTATCCACCATACCTTGGAATCCGAACAGGCAGCGCTGGCCCGCGGCGACGTCGACCGCTTGGTGCAAATTTCGAAATCCAAGATGGCGCAGTTTGTTACGCTGGGCCAATTAGCCGAAAAGCGCAACCGCTACCTCGCCGCAAGAGGCCTGGCGAGCGACGTGGACGGCATGGAGCGATGGCTATCCCAGCAACCCGGCGTTTCCACGGCCCGCGCCCTTTGGAACGAACTCCTGGCAAGCGCCCAAGAGGCGCGGATATTGAACGAAGCCAACGGCGCTTCGATCGGCGTTAAAATGCAGCACAATCAACAAGCCTTAAGCATGCTCCAGCAAGCCGCCAATCAAGCCGCGCTGTACGACCCCAGCGGCCGTCCTGCCGCCCATCGCACCGGTCGTCCGCTGGACAAAGCTTAAAAGCCATCCTGGCCGGTCTTAGAAGCTGTTTTAATAAATCCCGAGCCCGCGCCGGCGGCAAGCGGGTTTCAGGGCGCGACGCGGGACGCGCGGTTTGGTTATTCCAAACAAGCGGCCCGCAACAAAGCCCTGGAGCCCGCTTGCCACCGGCCCAGAGGGTTGAGGCGCTAAGCCCGCGAGGGCGTCGTTACGGCTCGCTGATTTGGAATAACCAAACCGCGCTCGCCGCGCCTAGCCCTCACGGGCTTAGCGCCTCCTTGTCCTCGGGTGAAGTGGCCGGGGGAACGCGGGCTCAGGATTTATTAAAACAGCTTCTTAAACCCCAGCACTAATTTTTCACGCCCGCTGAATTTTGCCGTTCCACCGACGGCACGGCCGCATCGTCCGGCTCGGGTAGTATCATCACATTAACCCGCCGGTTGCGCGCCCTTCCTTCGGGCGTATCATTGGGCTTGACGGGGTGATTCTCGGCGTAGCCCACCGCGACAAGACGCTCCTCCGCCACGCCGTTTTGTGCGAAGAGACGCACTACGCTGCTGGCGCGAGCCGTGGACAGCTCCCAGTTGCTGGGGAATAGGGCGGTCGCGATGGGTGCATTGTCGGTATAGCCTTCCACCTGGATCGGGTTCGGCACCCTGGAGAGGACTTCGCCTATCGAAGACAGCACTTTGATCGAGCTCGGCGCGAGCTTCGCCTCGCCCGAGGCGAACAAGACGCTGGCATTGATTTCGATGGCGATACCGCGGCTGCTCTGGGTGATTTTCACCAAGCCGGCCTTGACCAAGGGATCCAAAACCTTGAGCACGTCGTCGGCAATCTCTTTCATTTTCTGCATGTTCCGCAGCTTAGCCGGGTTATCCGGCATCGGCTTGGGGATTATCACCATTTGCGGCTTGTTGATAATGCTCTGAGAGGAAATCCCGGCGCCCTCCCGTTTGACGAGCTGGGATGGGTTCTGGAAGGCATGGATCAGCGCCTGGCTGAGCACCTTGTACTTACCCTCGTTTAGCGTGGAAAGGGCGTACATCACGACGAAAAAAGCAAACAAAAGGGTTATGAAATCGGCGTAGGAAACCAGCCACCGCTCCATGTTTTCATGTTCCTCGTGTTTTTTTTTGCGTGCCATATGAAGAGGATAGCGCCTAGGCGCTATCTTATACGATGAAACCCTGCAGTTTGGATTCTATCATGCGCGGGTTTTCGCCATTGGCGATGGACACTAAGCCTTCGATGAGCATTTCGCGCATCACCACTTGCTGTGCGACGATGGATTTCAGTTTACTGGCAATCGGAATAAGCAAGATATTGGCCGAACCCACGCCGTAAATCGTCGCCACGAAAGCGACGGCGATTCCCGCGCCGAGTTTGGCGGGTTCGGTCAAGTTTTCCATCACGTGAATCAATCCCATTACCGCGCCAAGAATGCCGATGGTGGGCGCATAGCCGCCGGCAGCCATCCATACTTTGGCGCATGCCAGGTGATGTTCCTCGTAAGCGCTGATTTCCACTTCCAAAGCCGTGCGCAAGTAGTCGGGCTCGGCACCGTCCACCAGCATTTGCACGCCTCTCTTGGCGAAGGGGTCGCTCAAATCGTCGATCACGGCTTCCAAGGACAGCAAGCCGCCCTTGCGGGCATTATGGCTCCAGGCTATCACCTGCTCGATCAATTGCTGTTGCGAGACGGGCGGCGGATAAAAAATCCATTTCAGCATTTTCACGCCCCGCCAGAAAACGCTGGGGGAATGCTGCAATAGCGTCGCTCCCATCGTGCCACCGAACACGATTAGCAGCGCGGTGAACTGCAACAGGGAGCCGACATGCCCCCCCTCCAGAACCTGGCCGCCGAGAATGGCTACAATCGACAGTAAAATACCCAGCGGACTAGCGATATCCATATTTAATTTTCTGCGTTCCCCGCCATGCGGCCGCCTTATCCATCACGGTTTCTTTTCATGCGGGGAGCATACCTAAGCGACAGCCTTCCCGCAATCCCGATCGTATTAAACCCAGTCTTTCAGTTGGCTGCGCAATCGGGCAATGGCTTGGCTATGCAACTGGCAAACACGCGATTCGCTCACACCCAAGACTTCGCCGATCTCGCGTAGATTAAGCTCTTCCTCGTAATACAGGCCCATCATCAGCTTTTCCCGTTCCGGCAGCAATTGAATCGCATCGACCAATTGACGGCGAAACCCCGCATCTTGGATTTTTTCCAGCGGATTGGATTGGTTGTCGGCAAGATGGCGGTCGAAAAAATCGTCGGAAGCTTCCGCGCTGCCGTAAAAATCCTCGTAGTGAAGCAACTGGTGGCCGCGGGCCTCTTGCAGCATTTGCTGGTAATTTCCCAGGGGCATGAGCATGGTTTCCGCGATCTCTTGCTCGCTCGGCGGACGGCCTAGTTTGTGTTCGAGCTTATGAATGGCCGCTTCGATATCGCGCATGGCCTTGCGCGCACTACGCGGCAGCCAGTCGAGTTGGCGCAGCTCGTCCAGCATGGCGCCGCGGATCCGCTGCGCGGCATAGGTTTCAAACTGGGCGCCATGGTTACTATTGAAATTACCGATGGCCTCCAACAAACCCAGCGTACCTACCTGAATCAGGTCGTCGATCTCGACGCTCGCAGGCAGCTTGACGATCAGATGGTGGGCAATACGCTTGACTAACGGGAAATAATCCGCCGCTTGCAAGTCCGTCTCGGGCGTCCCGTTTGCCGAATACATGTATTTTGGAGTCTTTTGAGAAAGTGCGTTAGCGATAACTTTAACAGGATTTGACGGAAATCGTCACTATCCGGACGCGTTTTAACGTTTAGCGCGAGCAATTCGCCGCCAAACGGCTGCTGTGGATCAAGCGCTGCATGAATCCGCCTAGGCGGGCATTGTCGTCGCGAGGATAGGGCCAAGCATCGACCGTTTCGGCCAGGCCCCGGAATGCGGCGGCCGAGACGGACTCGGGAAACGCGCTGACCACCGGTTTATCCAGGCGCACGGCTTGGCGCAGACGCTCGTCCACGGGTACCGCCCCCATGTAATCCGGCTGGATGCGCAAAAAACGCCGCGATGCGTCTGCCAGATTGGCGTAGATGGCGCGCCCGGCCTCGCCGTCGCGGACCTTGTTCATCAATAGGCGGAATTGGTGCCGCGCAAAATCCCGGCTGAGCACCTTCATCAAGGCATAGGCGTCGGTTATCGCCGACGCTTCGCCCGACACCACCACAATCACCTCCGAGGCGGCCAGGCTGAGTCCGAGCGCGTTGCCGGCGGTGCCGGCCATGGCGTCGATCAGCACCACGTCGACGGCGTCCGAAAAACCGTGGAATGCCTCGACCAGCGCCATCTGCTCCGCCGTCGTGAGTTCCGTCAGGGACTGCACGCCGCGCCCGGCCGCCACCACGGCGACGCCATCCGGCCCGGCCATCATCACGTCGTCCAAGCGCTGTTCGCCGCGTATCACATGCAACAGGTCGTAACGGGGCGTCAAACCCAGGCTTTTTACCGCCGTGCCGCGGCCCGCCTGTTCATCCAGAATCAACACGCGCTTGCCGTGCTGCGCCAGCGCGGCCGCCAAATTGATGACGACCTGGGTTTTGCCCACGCCATTGCGCCCGCTGGCCACGGTAATGACCCGCACGACATCGCGCCCAAGCAGGCGCCGCAAGCCCTCCGCCTGGTCGATAGCGTGCTCAGCCACCCGTCGCTCCCGTATTGCGCCAGTTCGCATCGTCCGAACCCGATGCCATAATCAAGGGGTACTCGCTTTCGTCCATGGCGAAGGGCGAACTCCCTTCCACCAGTTTGAACGCGCGATCCACCAAATAATGCGCATTGGCGAGGTGCATATCCTCCGGCACGCGTTGGCCGTTGGTCACATAGCTGAGGGTTAAACGGTGACGGATAATGACATCGAGAACGCCGCCCAAGCTGGCGGCCTCGTCGATTTTAGTCAGAATGCCGCCGCTCAAACGGCTGTCGCCCTGGCCTTGATACGACTGCACCACATCCTCCAAGGTGCTCCCTTGGGCCGCCGCATTCAGCAGCAACAAACGCTTCACGCTTCGGCCCCGGCCGCTGAGCAAGGCGACCTGCTCGGCCACGCGGCGGTCGCGGTGGCTCATCCCCACGGTATCGACCAAGACCAAGTGCTTGTGGTGCAGGTCGGATAGGGTGAGCTGCAAATCGGTTTCGTCTTTGATTGCATACACCGGCACGCCGAGAATTTTGCCGTAAATGCGCAGTTGCTCGTGCGCGCCGATCCGGTAGCTGTCTGTCGTCAGCATCGCGACGCTGGAGGCGCCGTGCTTGAGGGTGCAGCGCGCCGCCAATTTGGCGACCGTGGTGGTCTTGCCCACCCCGGTCGGGCCGACCAGGGCATAAACGCCGCCCCGGTCGATAATATCGTCGTCGGGGCCGAACACGTGCAGATTATGGGTGAGCGCGAGCTTAAGCCAGCGCAGGCCCTTGTTGAAGTCGTAATCGGCGGGAAGGCGGCCTAGCAGTTGCCGCGATAAAACCGGGCTCAAGCCTACGGACAACATGGTGCGCAAAATTTCGACCTTGGCCGGATCGTGCCTTTGCAAATCACCCCAGGCGAAACCGGCCAACTGGCCTTCGACCATGCCGCGCAAAAATTTGATTTCCCGGGCGATGTCCTTGACCAAGGGGTCCGGCATGGCTTCCGCCGGTATCGCCGCCGGCGCGGGCTTCTCGGCGGGCGCGGCGGGCCGGGGGGGCGGCAGCATAGACGGTTTTTCCAGCGCCGCTGCAGAAACAGATTGGGCTTGGGGCTGTACCTGAGTCAGCGACGAAACGTCCTGGTCGGCCACCGCCATGATCTCGATACCGCCGGGTATTTGCCGGTTGCCCAGGATGATCGCATCGGCGCCGAGAGCATCGCGCACTAAGCGCAAGGCTTCCCGCGTGGAGCTGGCGTGAAATTTTCGCACGTTCATACTCGGGTCCCCAGCACAGCGTTAACTTTTATATTCATATTCTCCGGCACTTCGGTATGGGAAATCACCTTGAGCTGAGGCGCTACGCGGCGCAGGAAGCGCGACAGCAGCACCCGTAACGGCGCCGGAACCAGCAAAACGGCGGGCAAGCCTATCTGTTCCTGTTGCTGGACGACGGACTCCGTCTGCTTCAACAAGTTCTCCGCCAACCCAGGTTCCAACCCTCCCCCCATTTGCGTCTTAGCCGCCTGCAGCAAGAGATTTTCCAGGCCCGGATCGAGTGCGATCACTTGAATTTCGCTCACCCCCGGATAAATCTGCTGCATGATAGCACGGCCCAATGCCCCTCGAACCGCCGCCGTAAGCTCCTCGGCGTCTTGGGTGCGCGCGCCGAAATCGGCCAGCGTTTCGATGATGGTGCGCATGTCCCGGATATGTACGCCTTCTTCCAGCAAATTCTGCAGCACTTTTTGCATCGTCCCGAGCGGCAATACCTTGGGCACCAAATCTTCGACCAGTTTCGGCGCTTCCTTGCCGACCCGGTCGAGCAGTTGCTGTACCTCTTCCCGGCCCAGCAGTTCGGCGGCATGCGACTGCACGATGTTGGATAAGTGTGTAGCCACCACCGTGCTGGAATCCACTACGGTGTAACCGTAGGACTGTGCCTGATCCCGCAAGTGCTCCTCGATCCAGATGGCGGGCAGGCCGAATGCCGGATCGGTGGTAGGCGTGCCGGGCAAATCGCCCAACACGCGGCCGGGGTTGATCGCCAGGTACATCCCGAACTGAGCGTCTCCATGGCCCGCTTCGACCCCCTTCAGGGTAATGCGGTAGGCGTTGGGACGTAATTCCAAATTGTCTCGAATATGCACGGCCGGCACCAGGAAACCCATATCTTGGGCGAATTTTTTGCGGATTCCCTTGATGCGCCGCAATAGGTCTCCGCTCTGCGTTCTATCCACCAAGGGAATCAAGCGGTAGCCCACCTCCAGGCCGAGAGTATCGACCATGGTCACATCGTCCCAGCTGACCTCTTGCACCTCGGGTGGCGGCGCTTGCACCGGCGCTTCCTCCGGCACGGCTTCGGCGACTTTCGAACGCTGCCGGATATAATAAGCACTCCCGCCCAGCAAAGAGCCGATCAGCAGAAAGGCCAAATGCGGCATGCCCGGTATCAGGCCCATCAATCCGATGATGCTGCCGGTGACGATCAACACCTCCGGCTTATTGAAGAGTTGCGATACCAACTGGCCGCCCATGTCTTCGCCGGTACCGACTCGACTGACGACTACGCCCGCCGCCGTGGAAATAATCAGGGCGGGAAGCTGCGCAACCAGGCCGTCGCCTATGGTCAGCAGGGTGTAATTGTTGACCGCCGTGGCCAAATCGAGGTTGTGCTGGAATATCCCCACGGCCAAGCCGCCGACGATATTGATCACCATGATCAAAATACCGGCAACCGCATCGCCACGGACGAATTTACTGGCACCGTCCATGGAGCCGAAGAAATCGGCTTCTTGCGAAATTTCCTCGCGGCGGCGGCGTGCTTCGTCCTCGCCGATCAGACCGGCGTTGAGATCCGCGTCGATAGCCATTTGCTTGCCCGGCATAGCGTCCAACGTGAAGCGGGCGCTGACTTCGGCGATCCGTCCGGCACCCTTGGTAATGACCACGAAATTGATAATCACCAAAATAACGAAGACAACCAATCCGACCGTGTAGTTTCCGCCCACCAGGAAATGGCCGAAAGCCTCGATCACCTTGCCCGCCGCGTCGGCACCGGTGTGCCCTTCGAGCAAAACGATACGGGACGAGGCCACGTTAAGCGACAAGCGCAACAGGGTGGTCACCAGCAATACCGTGGGAAATACGGAAAAATCGAGCGGTTTCTTGGTGTACAAGCCGACCAGCAAAACCATCATCGACAAGGCGATATTGAAGGTAAACAACAAATCGAGCAGAAACGGCGGCAGCGGCAGAATCATCATCGCCAAGATCAGGATGATGATGACGGGTCCGGCTAGCCGCGTGAGGTTAACCCCACCCAAAAAAGTCAGCGTATTCACCCTAGCGTTCATGCTTCCTCACCCCCGGGGTCCAGTTCGGACGGAACCGGCACGCTTTGTGGAACAGTCGGCATGGCGCCTGCGCCCTTCTGGTAATGCCGCAACTGGTAGATGTAAGCCAACACTTCGGCCACAGCCGTGTAGAGTGGCGCAGGAATTTCCGCGTCCAGCTCGGCATGGCGATAAAGCGCCCGCGCCAAGGACGGCAGCCGCAGAACCGGAACGTGATTTTCGGTGCCTAATTCCATGATGCGCTGGGCCACCAAATGGGAACCCTTGGCCACCACCTTGGGCGCGCGCATGGCCGTATCCTCGTAGCGCAAGGCCACGGCGTAATGCGTCGGGTTGGTGACGATGACATCGGCCTTAGGCACTTCGGACATCATGCGCCGCCGCGCCATTTCCCGCTGCATGCTGCGGATTTTGGCTTTTACGTGCGGATCCCCCTCGGCCTCCTTGCCTTCCTGGCGCACTTCTTCTTTGGTCATGCGCAATTTTTGGCTGTGATCCCACATTTGGAATGGAACGTCGATCAACACCAGCAGCAACAGGGACGCGGATACATACAAAAACGTGGAAAGCACCAAATCACCAAGGTGCATCAACGCGGCGGGGAAGGCTTCGTTCAGCAGTCCGAACATGGCATCCTTATTGTGCCAGATCACCATATAGGCGACTCCGCCGATCAGCAGCGTTTTCAATATCGCCTTGACCATTTCGATCAAGCCGGTTACCGAGATTATCCGGGTGATCCCGCTGAACGGATTGAGCTTTCCGAACTTGGGTTGTAGCGCCTCAAAGGAAAAAAGCCATCCGCTGAGCGCAATGGACGAGAGAATGGCCGCCAGGGCCAAGGCGCCGAAAAAGGGCAAGAAGGCGATGAGGGCTTGGAATGATTGATGGTAAAGCCGATCCTGCATGGATGCTATTGAGGACACGGTAGTTCGGTCGAAACTCAAACCCTGGATAAGCAAGGTGCTTAGCGTTGACATCAGCTTGCCGCCCATCGTCATGAACAAGCCGGCGGATACGATCAGCGCGGAAAAGGTCGTCAACTCGCGCGAGCGGGCCACCTGCCCCTTCTCACGCGCCTTCTCGATTTGCCTGCCCGTTGCAGGTTCCGTGCGTTCTAAATCGCTGTCTTCCGCCACTCACGCCCCCTTTGCGAGCTTACGCCTAACGGCGAAATGCCTGCCTACCCCTCTTGCGAGCTTTCGCTTGGCGGCGAAAGCCGGCTTACCTCTTTTGGCTGCCCGCTCTCTGCACTTGCCCGCTCCTGTTTATGCAATTAAATGCGGCCAGGATTATGTTGCGTAACGAAGCGATAGATAACGGAATATCTGGTGTAGAGTTTAACTCATTTCCACCAGATGTTGTAGCCCGGCGAAAAAATAACGATAAAACTCCAGGAGAGGATATGTGACTGACATATCAGATAGATAAGCAGAAAATCGGAACGGCAGACCGCGGCAAAGACTAAATTCCGTACTAAAAACCCGGCCACGGGTTTTCCAAAACGCCTTCTTAAGGCCTATTCCATTTCTTCGATCCACAACATCTGGATCGCTTCGAGTATTTTTTCATTGGAACGGCCGGGATCGTCGGCAAAACCGTCCAGTTCGCTTACCCATTGATGCAGGTCGGTAAAACGCACGAACTTCGGGTCTATGTCCGGGAACTTCTCACTCAGCGCGATGGCGATGTCGAGGCTGTCGGCCCATTTCATGCTGCATCCTTTCCTTGGCGGCTATTTGCCGTGGCCTTCCTTGACCATATTGATGGAATACTTGGGAATTTCGATCACCAGATCTTCGTTGTCGACCAAGGCTTGGCAAGACAGGCGAGAGTTCGGCTCCAATCCCCAGGCTTTGTCCAGCAAATCGTCTTCCAACTCATCGGAGGGCGTCAGCGATTCAAATCCTTCGCGCACGATAATGTGGCAGGTGGTGCAAGCACAGGATTTTTCGCAGGCGTGTTCAATATTGATACCGTTATTGAGCAGCACGTCGCAAATCGACACACCCTTCTCGGCCTCGATGACGCTGCCTTCGGGACAAAGCTCTTCGTGGGGCAATACTATGAGTTGCGGCATGGTTAAGAGCCTATTCCAGTTCAGATATTTTATGGCCGGCGAGCGCTGTATGTACGCTAGAGTCCATGCGGCGAGCCGCGAACGGCTCGGTCAGGCGATTCAGAGCTTCCATGCCGTCCTTGATTGCAGCGGCATTGCCGACCGCCATGGTTTCGCGTAGCGCCGCCATCCCGGCCTCGATCCGCTGCCGCTCCGCCCTCTCCAGCAAGCGGTCGCCGTCCTCGCTCAGAGCCGACTGAATCGCCTCCAGCAGGCGCTCGGACTCTACCTGATTTTCGCGCAAGGCGCGCGCCTCTTTGTCGTCTTGCGCATGAGAGCGCGACTCCTGCAGCATGCGGGTAATTTCGTCGTCCATCAGCCCGTAGGACGGCTTCACCTCCACCGTCGTTTCAACGCCGGTACTGCGCTCGCGTGCGGTGACCGACAGCAGACCGTCCGCATCCACCTGAAAGGTCACACGGATGCGCGCCGCGCCCGCCACCAGGGGCGGAATGCCGCGCAGATCGAATTTGGCCAAGGAGCGGCAGTCGCTGACCAGCTCGCGCTCGCCTTGCACCACGTGGATGCTCATCGCGGTTTGGCCGTCCTTGAAGGTGGTGAACTCCTGGGCGCGCGCCACCGGTATCGTGGAATTGCGCGGCAGAATTTTTTCCACCAAGCCGCCCATGGTTTCTATGCCGAGAGAGAGTGGAATCACGTCCAGCAGCAGAAGATCGTCGCCGCTACGGTTACCGGCCAGAACATTGGCCTGGATCGCCGCGCCCAGCGCGACCACTTTGTCCGGGTCGAGGTTATTCAGCGGCTCGCTTTTGAAGAATTCGCCTACCGCATGCTGAATTTGCGGCATGCGGGTTGCCCCGCCTACCATCACGACACCCTTCACGTCTTCCGGCGTCAAGCCCGCGTCGCGTAAAGCCTTGCGCGTCGGCTGCAAGGTTTTGTTCACCAGGCCCTGGGTGATCGCGCTGAACGTGTCACTGCTCAGGCTCAGATCGACCGTCACGCCATCGCTCAGAACGGCGGTAATCTTCGCGTCCAATTGATCGCTCAGCCATTCCTTGGCTTCCCGCGCCTTGGTCAACAAAAGGCGCGTATCGTAAGCGTTCAGCGGCGCCAGCTTGGCCTGTTCGAGTATCCAGCAAAATATCCGCTGGTCGAAGTCGTCTCCGCCCAAGGCGGAATCCCCGTTGGTTGCCAGCACCTCGAACACGCCCCGTGCCAAGCGCAAAATGGAAATATCGAAAGTGCCGCCGCCCAGGTCGTACACGGCGTATACGCCTTCCGCCGCGTTATCGAGACCATAGGCCACGGCGGCGGCGGTCGGTTCGTTGAGCAGGCGCAGCACATTCAGGCCGGCCAAACGAGCCGCATCCTTGGTGGCTTGCCGCTGGGCGTCGTCGAAGTAAGCCGGAACGGTAATCACCGCGCCCACCAGTTCGCCGCCCAGGGAATGCTCGGCGCGCTCGCGCAACACCTTGAGCAATTCCGCCGACACTTCCACCGGGCTTTTCACCCCGGCGGCGGTACTCAACTGCACCATGCCCGGCGCATCGACAAAACCGTAGGGAGACTGGGCGGCATCGGGGATATCCTTGACGCCGCGCCCCATGAAGCGTTTCACCGAAACGATCGTATTGTGCGGGTCGATGCTCTGCATGGCCTGCGCGGGATAACCGGTTTGCACACGGTAGTCCGCCTGGTAGCGCACTACCGACGGCAGCAAGGGGTGCCCGTCCGCATCGTTCAAAACCACGCTGATGCCGCTGCGCACCGTAGCCACCAGCGAGTTGGTGGTGCCTAAATCTATGCCCACGGCCAAGCGGTGCTGATGGGGCGCCGTGCTCAGGCCGGGTTCGGCAATTTGCAATAAAGCCATAAAAACCTCTAAAAACGTCCGATTTGTGGCGTCTCGGGGCACCCGCAACTATACCGACGGGTGCCTTTGCGCTCTTCCGCGTAGCCTGGATTCATTGCGCCTCCAAAGCTTCCAAAGCTTGGTTGATATCCTCGCCCAGCTTCTCCAGAAATTTCAACATGCGGACGAATTCCGCCGCTTGTGAAAATTTTTTTTCCCTATCCAGCAAGCGCGTCAAATGATCCACCATCTCGCGCTGTTCGGATCGCAATTTGGCGGCCTGATGTTCCAGCGCTTCCGCATCCTGGGCGGCGCGCGCTTCCATAATGCCTTCGCGCCATTCCATCTGGCGCATCAGGAAGTCCGTGGACATGGCGGTATTGCTTTCTTCCGCGGTATCGACGCCGTTCATCTGCAGCACATAGCGCGCCCGGCTAAGGGGGTGCTTCAGTGTTTGGTAAGCCTCGTTGACGTAGGTCGACCATTGCATCGACAGGCGCCGTTCCGCGTCGCTGGAATGGCTAAAGCGGTCGGGATGCACTTGAGCCTGAAGCTCCCGGTAATGCCGGTCCAACAGGGCCGTATCCAGATGAAACGTCAGCGGCATGCCGAGCAATTCAAAGTAGTTCTTGCGAAAATCGACGTCCATGCCGCTCCTGTGATTCATTCAATGCGGGCTAAGCAAACCGAAATATACCTGGAAACACCGGGGAATTTAAAGTGCGCTCCCATCCGGAACGGATGGACTCGCGGGATCAAGCAATGTGCTTAGCGCAGATCAAACTTTAAAGCTTTCGCCGCAACCGCACTCGTCCTTGACGTTCGGATTGTTGAATTTAAACCCCTCGTTCAAACCTTCGCGGGCATAATCCAGCTCGGTTCCATCGAGATAAACCAAGCTCTTGGGATCGACCAGAACGGTCACGCCGTGGCTATCGAAAGTGATATCGCCTTCTGCCACCTCGTCGGCGAACTCCAAGGTATAAGCCATCCCGGAACACCCCGAAGTGCGCACGCCGAGACGCAATCCGGCTCCCTGTCCACGCTTTGCGATAAACGATTTGACGTGAGCGGCCGCTTTTTCAGTTAGGGTAATCGACATGGTTTGCCTCACACGGCCCTGGGGGTACACAGATCGGTTTCAATCAAGCCTTTTTTCTGTTTGTAGTCCGACACAGCCGCCTTAATGGCGTCTTCCGCCAGAATGGAGCAATGGATCTTCACCGGCGGCAAAGCCAGCTCTTCGGCAATCTGGGTATTTTTGATGTCCAGCGCCTGATCCAGCGTCTTGCCCTTGACCCATTCCGTCACCAGCGAGCTCGACGCGATGGCCGAGCCGCAGCCGTAGGTTTTGAATTTGGCGTCTTCGATCACGCCGTCCGCGTTCACGCGGATTTGCAGTTTCATTACATCGCCGCATGCGGGGGCGCCTACCATGCCGGTGCCGACCTGGCCGTCGTCGTCGAGAGACCCGACGTTGCGGGGGTTTTCATAATGATCCAACACTTTATCGCTATAAGACATGGTTTTCTCCTTGCAAAACAGGCGCCAGGCAGGGATATGCCCAACGCCGCACTATCATCTCAATGGGCGGCCCACTGCACTTGGCTGAGGTCGATTCCGCTTTTGAACATATCCCACAACGGAGACATTTCGCGCAGCTTGGCCACTTTGTTCTTCATCAAGTCGATGGCGAAATCGACTTCCGCCTCGGAGGTAAAACGGCCGATCGAGAAACGAATCGAGCTGTGCGCCAGTTCGTCGCTATGCCCCAGCGCCTTGAGCACGTAGGAAGGCTCCAGGCTGGCCGAGGTGCAAGCCGAGCCGCTGGAAACCGCCAGATCCTTTACCGCCATGATGAGCGATTCGCCCTCGACGTAATTGAAGCTCATATTCAGGTTGTGCGGCACGCGCCGTTCCAGGTCGCCGTTGATATACACCTCCTCCATGCCTTGCAGCCCTGCCAGCAAACGGTCGCGCAACATGCGGATACGTTCGTTCTCGGTTGCCATTTCCTCTTGCGCGA
>JAIOJO010000085.1 GCA_019911985.1 Sulfuricellaceae bacterium
CGCTGGCGCGCCTGGTGGAAAACCTGCTGCAGCCGCAGTTGCCTTGGCGCTCCCTGCTGGCGCGCTTTATGTCGCAACTCGCCCGCGACGACTATAGCTATATGCGGCCTTCACGGCGCGAGGGCGAGGTGATCTTCCCCAGCCTGCGCAGCGGCCAGATCGACGTGATCGTAGCCCTGGATACCAGCGGATCGGTTAGCGACCAGGAGTTGGGCGAGTTCCTTTCCGAAATCAACGCGCTCAAGGGGCAAATGCGCGCCCGGATCACCCTCCATGCCTGCGATGCCCAGCTAGCCGGTGACGGTCCCTGGATTTTCGAATCCTGGGACGAGTTCCGGCTCCCGCGCCAGTTCGCCGGCGGCGGCGGAACCTCGTTCCTGCCGGTCTTCGATTGGGCCGAAACACTAGCGCAAAAACCCGACCTGCTGCTCTATTTCACCGACGGCGAGGGCGACTTTCCGGCGGCGGAACCGCCGTACCCGGTGATTTGGCTGATCAAGGGCAAGGCCCCGGCGCCCTGGGGGCAGCGCATACAGTTGAATTGAACCCTTACCGCGGAGAGATAAAAGCCGCGGTGAAAAACGAATTTTGAACTTATGGAAACCAAACCCTACGAACTCTCCCACGAAGACTCCCTGCGCCTCAACGTGTTGATGGCGGGCGGCGTGCAGGCCGTGCGCATCGACGAATCCAGCATGGTTCTTTACGCCCTCACCGAGCGCGGCGAAGCGAAGGTGACGCTCAGCCCTAACACCAGCAACGATCAGTATTTGCGCCGGGTACGCGAATTTCTGGCCGGGTTCACGCTCGGCTCTCCCGGCGGATACCCGGTTTTTCTGCAGCGCTGGACGCGCATGGGCCAAGCCCGCGACCAAGGTTTGGACAAGTTGCTGACGCTGGGCGAAACCGAGGCGGTGATTTCCGTCGCGTATTCCAACGGCCTGACCGACGAACTGGCGCGGCGCGCCTGGTGGGCCTTGCCGCTGGCGGACAATGCGCGGCGCATGCTGGAGCGGGATTGCGTGGCGCAGGGCACGATGGGGCCCGTTCTGGCGGATTTTCTCATCGAGCACCTGCCCTTCGAGCAAGACCCGCACATTCTGATCGATACCGTGCGCATCGTTTTGCAGCCCGGCCTGGCAAGCCAAGAGGCGCGCCTGCGGCTGTGGAAAATGGCCAAACACCACAATGCCTACTATGTCGGCTTCCTCGAACGCTCCCCCGACGACCTGCCCGATCCCCTCCCCGCCCGCGCCGATTTTGCCAAGCTTGAGC
>JAIOJO010000086.1 GCA_019911985.1 Sulfuricellaceae bacterium
GAACTGAGGCTCTGGGCTCGCTAATTGCGTTTAAGGCCAGGGAAGAACATTCTAACAAGCCGACAAAAGCAAGCCTGACTCTTAGGCTTAAGGAAATTGACGGGCAACTACAACAGGCCCTTCAGGATGCTTGGCATATCACAATGGCTTTTGAAAAATCCCTATCTCAAGGACGTCGCTATGCCGAGCAGGCTGGGAATCCGGCAGTGCTTGCCCTATGCAAAAAAGAACAAGAAGAGCTCCGTCTGGTCCTCTCTCTTTGTAAGCGCCCATCGCACTTAAAGGCAGGTTAAATCCCGTGATGGAACGGCGCAAGCTATATCGGATAACGCAGCCAGATTTCAGAGGGTTTTCGCATACCACTTGGGACGGTCAAGTTGTAACAACTCCTGCTGACAATGTTCCAATAATTCTATGGCCAGACGGGCGGTGGTGCCTCGATGCCAACGTCTATATGCAACAACTATATGGACGCGGGCTATCGCGGCGAAATAAAGGGGGCACCCTACTAACCTATGCCACGCAGATCACACATTTAATCCATTTCTGCTACAGAAATCATATTGACTTCATTGACCTAACTGACAATGAATTCACCCTTTTTATAAAGTCACTGCAAGGCGAACGACGAGCTGATGCAGCGCTGAAACGCGGCGCCAACTCCGTCATTGCAATTGGCCGAGTGTGCCTCGATTTTCTGGCATGTGTAGGGCGATTCCATGGCGAGAATGACTTCGTTGGCCAGAAAGGTCAAATAAGGGGCCATCGGAGATCCTTCGTAGTAGGGAACAGTAGGTCAACCAACAAAGGCGTTGTGAAGACGTATTGGCATCATCGTGCTTTCCCGACACCTGACACTCGGGAGAAGCGTCTGCCAATCAGTAATACTAATATCAAGAAGTTGCGGGACGCAATATTAGACGCCAGCAGTTCTATCTACCTCCGAAAACGTCGGTATACGATGATGACGCTACTTGAAATTACCGGCGCCCGCCGTTCCGAAGTAGCTGACTTAACGGTGCAAAGTGTTCATGAAGCGGCTCAAATGAAGGAGCCCCAATTAAAGTTTGAGACCGGAAAGCGTGGCGGCAATCGCACAAAGACCCGCTTAGTACCCGTTTCGCGCATCGATGTAGATTCTCTGCTTGAGTTCATCGAGAAGAACAGGCGGACAGTTATTAGACGGACTTGCGGTATCGAAAATGATGGCGGATATCTGCTAGTAAATGAAAGAACTGGAAAGCGCTTGAATGCGAATACGATAACCCAAGAAGTAGCGATGCTCCGTAATAGTGCCGGCATCGATGAGAAAGCGTGCGCTCATATGTTTAGGCACCGACGCGTGACAAAGCTGTTCCGCGCACTTATTGAACAACACAATTTGGAAAATGTGGACGATTTCCGCCGTGCGTTATTAGACGTCGAATCCATTAAGCGAGAGGTTCAGCAATGGACGGGACACACGAATGTCGCTTCACTGGATGTGTACATCCACTTGGCTTTTGACGAAATTACTAATTTCCGGAAGACAATTGATGGGGTAATGGCTGTAAACGCAATAGAGTCCGCCCGAAGGCAGATAGAACAAATTCGGGAGGAAATGAAAGCGGAATTGTCGCCATATGAAGCTTCTCGCCAGTTGACCGCCTTGATTAATGCAATTTCGGACGATTTAAAGGCTTTGACAGACACTACACCTGAGCGCCTTTGAATCGTATTGCGCTTACCAAGAAGACGGAACAAACGTAACCTTTCGGCTGAGTAGTCCTACCTTTCCGCCCGCGCACGTAGGTCATCGCGGCCACTGCTTATTTCGAACTCTTAGAATCAACTCGTATATGACTATTACTTTCAAGGTTGTCGATCGTGGCACACGCGTCGTTAAATCGAGCAAGAACACGATACTGAATCGCCCCGGGTTTTGAGGAGGCTTCAATTCTTGAGAGAATGAAGCCATGAAGAAGACAAACAAGTATTCCCCGGAAGTGCGCGAGCGCGCAGTGCGGCTGGTGCAAGAGAGCAAAGGGCAGCATCCGTCGCTGTGGGCGGCAGTCGAGTCGATTGCACCGAAGATCGGCTGTTCATCGCAAACCCTCCTGGACTGGGTCAAGCGGTACGAAATGGATACTGGCCAGCGTGATGGATTGACGACCGATGAGCGCGAGGAATTCAAGCGCCTGCAACGCGAGGTCAAGGAGCTGCGGCGTGCCAACGAGATATTGAAGACGGCGAGTGCTTTTTTCGCCCAGGCGGAGCTCGACCGCAAACTGAAATCCTGAACGCCTACATCGACCGCCATCGCGATGCCTACGGAGTCGAGCCAATCTGCAAGGCATTGCAGGTTGCTCCGTCGGCATATCGACGCCATGCGGCACGCCAGCGCAATCCGGATCTGCGCAGTGCCCGCGCCAAACAAGATGAAGTGTTGCGTCCCCATATCCATCGGGTCTGGCAAGCCAACATGCAGGTCTATGGCGCCGACAAGGTCTGGCGTCAATTGAATCGGGAAGGCATTGACGTTGCCCGCTGTACGGTGGAGCGATTGATGCGCCAGCAGGGTTTGCAGGGGGTAAGGCGAGGCAAGCGGGTACGTACCACGCGATCTGACCCGAAGGCACCTTGCCCGCTGGATCGGGTCAACCGCCAATTCAAGGCAGATCGTCCGAACCAGCTCTGGGTGTCTGACTTTACGTATGTCTCGACCTGGCAGGGCTGGCTGTACGTGGCCTTCGTCATCGACGTGTTCGCGCGGCGTATCGTCGGCTGGCGTGTGGCTACGTCAATGACCACGGACTTCGTGCTGGATGCCCTGGAACAGGCACTCTATGCGCGCCAGCCAGAAGGTGACGGGACGCTCGTGCATCACTCTGACAGAGGATCGCAGTACGTGAGCATTCGCTACAGCGAACGGCTGTCAGAGGCCGGCATTGCCCCTTCTGTTGGCAGTCGTGGCGACAGCTACGATAACGCGCTGGCCGAAACGATCAATGGCTTGTACAAGGCCGAACTGATTCATCGCCGCGCCCCGTGGAAAACGCGTGAAGCCGTCGAACTGGCCACGCTCGAATGGGTCGCCTGGTTCAATCATCACCGCCTCATGGAACCCCTTGGCTATATACCGCCGGCAGAAGCTGAGGCAAACTACTATCGGCAACTCAGGCAACGCGCTGAAATGCCGTCTTTACTTTAACCAAATAGCCTCCGCGATTCCCGGGGCGATTCATACTGCTTATCCCAAGCAATTGGGATGACTATTCATTCAAAACTTCGTTTGAAGTTGTCTTTCACGATGCAGACGATCAACAATTAAACTTGGGCCCCGTGAAAATTGGCTATGTTGGCCAGCCTCATGGCTGGACGCTGGATGCTATGCCCAAGCAATTCGAAATTCTCCCAACCGGCTGGTTCTCGCTTGGGCAAGACGTTGATTACTACCGTAATATCTACGAAAAATTGACTCCTGAACGGAGAAACTTGCTCTTGCGTGTCTTAGGCGACGTCGTTGCCGATAGCCGCCTTTTGGGCTTAGCGCAGGACGAGCAAGTGTTTCGTGACTCGTTGATGCGGAACGTTAGTCTATCGGTAATCCATGGTCAGTTTAGGCGCGTGCTTGACGGGCAGGTGGTACTGACGGACTTTCGATTCGCATATCGCGATCCTGGCGACGAACGGAACGCCGCGATAAACCTCAGTTTTCGTGTCAATCCTACTTCGAAGCCTTCGACTAATATCCACGTATTAATAGGGCGAAATGGCGTTGGCAAGACAACTGT
>JAIOJO010000087.1 GCA_019911985.1 Sulfuricellaceae bacterium
CGCGAGTACTATGTCAACGACGCCGGACGGCAAATGGATATTTTGGCGCTATCCACCTGGCTGCGCTACCTCGAACTCAACGGATTCGAACTGCCCTTCCCGGGCAACGGCTACCGCGGCGACTATGTGCGGGGCATGGCGCGCGGCATCGCCGCCGCCCACGGCAAGCTCTATGTGCGCACGCCCAATGCGGCGATGCAAACGGTTCCCGCCGCGGACGACGCCGAAGCCCACCTTGACCGGCTGATCGCCGGCGCCAAGGAATTACTGGGCGACGACTACGGCTATATCCACAACTACGTCCTGACCGAGCAACTCGGCGACTGCAGACACGACCTGATGGAATTCGGCGTCCACTTCGATGCCTGGTTTTCGGAAAACTCGCTGTTCGACAGCGGCTTGGTTGAAAAGGCCGTGGCTTTGTTGGCACAGAACGGCCATCTTTACGAGCAGGACGGTGCCAAGTGGTTCCGTTCCACCGCCTTCGGCGACGAGAAAGACCGCGTGGTGCAGCGGGATAACGGGCTGTACACCTATTTCGCTTCGGATATCGCCTACCATCTGAACAAACTCGAACGCGGCTTCGACCTGCTGATCAATGTCTGGGGCGCAGACCATCACGGCTATATTTCCCGCGTCAAGGGCGCGTTGACCGCCCTCGGCCAGAACAGCGAACAACTCTCCATCGCGCTGGTACAGTTCGCGGTACTCTACCGCGGCGGCACCAAGGTACCGATGTCCACCCGCAGCGGCGAATTCGTCACGCTGCGCGAACTGCGCTCGGAAGTCGGCAACGATGCGGCGCGCTTTTTCTATGTGCTGCGAAAAAGCGACCAGCACCTGGATTTCGACCTCGACTTGGCTAAATCGCAAAGCAACGAAAATCCGGTCTACTATATCCAGTATGCCCACGCCCGCGTGTGCAGCGTGCTGGCGCAATGGGAGGGCGACGAGGCACAACTGGCGCACGCCGCGCTCGACTGCCTGACCGGCCCTTACGAGCTGCCTTTGCTGCAACGTCTGGCGGAATACCCGGAAACCCTGGAGAATGCCGCCAAGGATTACGCGCCGCACTATATCGCTTACTATCTGCGGGACCTGGCGGCGGATCTGCATAGCTATTACAACGCAGAACGCTTTCTGGTGCCGGAAGAAGACCTTCGCCTAGCCCGCTTGGCACTCGTCGCCGCCACGCGGCAAGTCATCCGTAACGGCTTGGCCCTGCTGGGCGTGGGCTGCCCGGAACAAATGTAGAAAGATCGATGAAAGAATGAGCCGCGATTACAAGCGTAGTGCCCCGCGCCAAGCGGATAAAAAAAATGGCAACCCGATGGTCATCGGCATCATCATCGGGCTATTCATCGGCTTGGCTTTTTCGCTCGGCGTGGCGCTGTTTATCACCAATGGCCCCAACCCCTTCAACAGCGTCGAAAAGCCCGCCGCCAAGGAAGAAGCAAAAACAGACAACACGGCGAAAACCAAGGTGGCTTCCGTACCGCCCTTGGACGACGGTTTGAACAAAACGCCCGACAAACCGCGCTTTGATTTTTACAACATCCTGCCCGGCAACGAAACACCGGTTACCGAGCAGGAATTGAAGCAAGCCGCCCAGAAGCCAGCGGCCAACAAGGATCAGGAACAATATTTCCTCCAGGCGGGCTCCTTCCCCAACGAAGCCGATGCGGATAATTTGAAAGCGAAACTGGCGCTGATCGGCGTCGAGGCCAGCATTCAAAGCGCCGCCGTGCCGGACAAAGGAATGTGGCACCGTGTGCGCATCGGGCCGATTACCAATATCGATGAATTGAACCGCGTCCGCAGCACGCTGTCACAAAACAGCGTCCCGACCACGCTGGTAAAAATCAAGGACAGCCCACCCAACTAAGTTCAGGGTCCATGCCCTGAGCCAACAACCAAGGAGCTTATACATGCGATCCCCTGTAGCCGCCGTCGCCGTTTTCTGTTTCGCGTTGTTCACCCTATTCTCGACAGGAGCACTGGCCGAGCCTGCGCAGGGCAAGGAATACAGCCTACTTGCGATGCCCCAGGACACGAACACAGGAAAGAAAATCGAGGTCGTGGAGTTTTTTTATTACGGCTGCCCCCATTGTTTCGATGCCGAGCCCAGCAT
>JAIOJO010000088.1 GCA_019911985.1 Sulfuricellaceae bacterium
GCGCCAAGGGCAAGCGCTACTGTTTGCCGAATTCGCGCGTGATGATACACCAGCCCAGCAGCGGCTTTCAGGGGCAGGCATCGGATATCGAGATACACGCCAAGGAAATCCTCTACCTCAAGCAGCGCCTGAACCAGATCATGGCCGACCATACCGGGCAAACGATCAAGGCCATCGAGAAGGATACCGACCGCGATAACTTTATGAGCGCCGAGGTATCGGTCAAATACGGTCTAGTGGACAAGGTGCTCGCCAGCCGGGCCGATGCCGCCGCGGCTTAAAAAATCGCATACATTTCCCGAGTAATTTGGTAGACTATTAATTCATGTTTAGGGAAGGACACGGCGATGGCTGATAAATCCGGCAACGAAAAACTCCTTTACTGCTCATTCTGCGGAAAGAGCCAGCACGAAGTGCGCAAGCTGATTGCCGGACCCTCCGTGTTTATCTGCGACGAGTGCGTCGATCTGTGCAACGACATTATTCGCGAAGAGGTGCAAGGCGATAGTTCGGCTAAAGGCGGCACGTCCGATTTGCCCACGCCCATGGAGATACGCGACAAACTCGATCTGTACGTAATCGGGCAGGCGCAAGCCAAGAAAATACTGGCGGTTGCCGTTTACAACCACTACAAACGGTTGAAAGAACAGGTCAACAAGGGCGAGGTCGAACTGGCTAAGAGCAATATTCTGCTGATCGGCCCGACCGGCTCGGGTAAAACCCTGTTGGCGCAGACTTTGGCTCGCTTGCTGGACGTGCCGTTCGTGATGGCGGATGCCACAACCCTGACGGAAGCCGGTTATGTCGGCGAGGACGTCGAGAACATCATTCAAAAGCTACTGCAAAAATGCGACTACGATGTCGATAAAGCGCAACGGGGCATTGTCTACATCGACGAAATCGACAAGATTTCCCGTAAATCGGACAACCCTTCGATTACGCGCGACGTGTCCGGCGAAGGCGTGCAGCAGGCATTGCTTAAACTCATCGAAGGTACGATTGCCTCGGTTCCGCCGCAAGGCGGTCGCAAGCATCCCAATCAGGAATTCGTGCAGTTGGATACCACCAATATCCTGTTTATTTGCGGCGGCGCCTTCAGCGGTTTGGAGAAGGTGATACGCGGCCGTTCCGAGACCGGCGGCATCGGATTCGGCGCCGAAGTGAAAAGCAAGGACGATAGGCGCGAAGTGGGCGAGGTTTTCCGCGATGTCGAGCCCGAGGATTTGATCAAGTTCGGCCTGATTCCCGAATTCGTCGGCCGCTTGCCGGTGGTGGCGACTTTGGAGGATTTGGACGAGGAGGCCTTGGTACGCATCTTGACCGAGCCCAGAAATGCGCTGACCAAGCAGTACCAAAAACTGTTTGCCATGGAAGGCGTGGAACTCGAAATCCGCGACGAAGCGCTGATAGCCATTGCCAAGAAAGCGATAGGCCGTAAAACCGGCGCGCGCGGCCTGCGTTCGATATTGGAGCATGCCTTGCTCGATACCATGTTCGATTTGCCGTCTCTGGTCGACGTGAGCAAAGTTGTGCTGGACGAAGGCGCCGTTGACGGGGCTAGCAAGCCTTTGCTGGTTTACACCGAGCAGCCGACTCTGGCGGCTGGATCCGCTTCCTGATAGAACTTCAAGCCCCGGCTCGGCAATTTAGCCAATGCCGGGGCTTGAAATGTAATGTTTCACCCCTATTCTTCCATTTTTACCACGCTGCATAGCATAGAGGTAACTGAATCATGGCAACTTCTCAACTGCCGGAAACAAACGATGATATAGGGGCTCTCCCGCTGCTTCCCTTGCGCGATGTGGTGGTTTTCCCGCATATGGTTATCCCGCTCTTTGTCGGCCGGCCAAAGTCAATTAAGGCGCTGGACGTGGCGATGGAGACCGGTAAGCATATTCTGCTGGTGGCGCAGAAGTCCGCGGCTAAGGACGAGCCAAGCCTGGAAGACATGTATCGAGTGGGCAGTATCGCCACCGTGCTGCAAATGCTGAAGCTCCCCGACGGCACGGTCAAAGTCCTGGTGGAAGGCGAAAAGCGCGCCCAGGTAACGCATATCCGCGACGAAAAATCCCATTTCATGTCGGAGTGCGTCGCCGTCGAAGCCGATGCCGAGGAAGGCGATAACGAGACAGAGGCGCTGATGCGCAGCTTGTTCGCTCAATTCGACCAGTACGTCAAGCTGAACAAGAAAATTCCGCCTGAAATTCTGACGTCCCTGGCCAGCATCGACGACGCCGGACGCTTGGCCGACACGATAGCGGCGCATTTGCCGCTGAAGCTGGAGCAAAAACAGAACGTGCTGGAAATGTTCCCGGTGCGTCAGCGCCTGGAGCACTTGATGGGCTTGCTGGAGTCCGAAATCGATATTCTGCAGGTGGAAAAGCGTATCCGTAGCCGGGTTAAGCGGCAAATGGAAAAGAGCCAGCGCGAGTACTATCTGAACGAGCAGGTCAAGGCGATCCAGAAGGAACTGGGCGAGACCGAGGAGGGCGCCGATCTGGAAGAGATGGACAAGCGCATCATCACGGCCAAGATGCCTAAGGAAGCGCACGCCAAGGCGATGTCCGAATTGAAGAAGCTGCGTTTGATGTCGCCGATGTCGGCTGAGGCTACCGTGGTGCGCAACTACATCGAGACCCTCACGAGCCTGCCGTGGAGAAAAAAATCGAAGATAAGCAAAGATCTGGCGCTTGCCGAAGAGGTTCTTGAGCGAGATCATTACGGCTTGGAAAAAGTCAAAGAGCGCATTGTCGAATATCTCGCCGTGCAGCAACGGGTCGATAAGTTAAAAGCGCCTATTTTGTGTCTGGTCGGTCCTCCCGGTGTCGGTAAAACCTCTCTGGGACAATCCATTGCTCGCGCCACCAACCGCAAGTTCATGCGCATGGCCTTGGGCGGCGTGCGTGACGAAGCGGAGATTCGCGGCCATCGTCGTACCTACATCGGGTCCATGCCGGGCAAAATCCTGCAAGGCATGGTCAAGGTGGGCGTGCGCAACCCGCTTTTCCTCTTGGATGAGGTGGATAAGATGGGTATGGATTTCCGCGGCGACCCGTCCTCCGCACTGCTCGAAGTGTTGGACCCCGAGCAAAACCACACGTTTGTCGACCATTTCATCGAGGTGGAATACGACTTGTCGGACGTGATGTTTGTCGCGACGGCCAATACCTTGAATATACCCGCTCCGCTACTCGATCGCATGGAGGTTATTCGCCTCTCCGGTTACACCGAAGACGAGAAGGTGAATATTGCCACGCGCTACCTGCTGCCGAAGCAGATGCAGGTGCACGGCTTGGCCGAAACCGAGCTGTCTATATCGGAGAGCGCGATTCGGGACATTGTGCGCTACTTCACGCGGGAGGCTGGCGTGCGTAGTTTGGAGCGCGAAATCGCCAAGGCTTGCCGTAAAGTTGTGAAGGCGCTGCTGCTGAAGAAAGCGTCGTCTAAGGTAACGATTACGGCTAGAAACCTGGAGAAATACCTCGGCGTTCATCGTTACTCTTACGGCATGGCCGAAAAGAATAACCAAGTGGGCCAGGTTACCGGTTTGGCGTGGACCGAAGTCGGCGGCGAGTTGCTGACTATCGAGAGCGTGGCCTTACCCGGCAAGGGCAAGATGACTACTACCGGAAAATTGGGCGAAGTGATGCAAGAGTCTATCCAGGCGGCGCTGTCGGTCGTGCGGGCGCGCTGCAAATGGCTGGGAATTGCCGAGGATTTTTATCAAAAAAATGACATCCATATTCACCTTCCAGAAGGTGCAACACCCAAGGATGGGCCGAGTGCGGGTATAGCGATTTGCACGGCCATGGTATCCGTTTTGACCAAGATTCCGGTGCGTGCCGACGTGGCCATGACGGGCGAGATTACCTTGCGCGGGGAGGTGCTCCCGATCGGCGGCTTAAAAGAAAAGTTGCTTGCAGCCCACCGTGGCGGCATCAAAACCGTCTTGATTCCTCAGGAGAACGTCAAGGACTTGATCGATATTCCCGACAATATCAAGAATCGCTTGGAAATTAAGCCGGTGAAGTGGATAGACGAGGTATTGGAGTTGGCGCTGGAGCACAAGCCGCAGCCTTTGGAGGAAATTGAGCCGGTAGCGCCGGTGTCCGGTTCGGAAGAGGGTCTGGCGGATGCTAGCGTCATAACTCATTGAGTGTAGGTGTAAATTGTTTTATTCGTCACCGAGGGGGCGGAAAGGGTATTTTTGGCCTAGGTGAAAATTCATTAGATAGTTGCGAAACCGCTTGACACAAGGTTTTCCGGCTTGTTATAAAGTCGCTGCAGGCGTTAACTGCTATCTCAACATTACAAAGGGGAGTTAAGTGAACAAGTCTGAGTTGATCGATCAAATCGCCAAATCCGCCGACATGTCCAAGGCGGCGGCAGCACGCGCTCTGGATGCTGCAGTCGAGGCTGTTCAAGGTGCGCTGAAGAAAGATGATATGGTAACCCTGGTGGGTTTTGGTACTTTCTATGTGGGCAAGCGTGCGGCTCGTAATGGACGTAATCCACGTACCGGTGCAACCATCAAGATTAAAGCCGCTAAGGTGCCTAAATTCCGCGCTGGCAAAACGCTCAAGGATGCTGTAAACTAATGCGCTTTCCGGGTGCTTAGCTCAGTTGGTAGAGCGTCGCCCTTACAAGGCGAATGTCGGCGGTTCGACCCCGTCAGCACCCACCAGTTTGCAGTAGATTTACAGGAGTGGTAGTTCAGTCGGTTAGAATACCGGCCTGTCACGCCGGGGGTCGCGGGTTCGAGTCCCGTCCACTCCGCCAGTCAAGGGCGAACTCAGGTTCGCCCTTTTTTATTTTCCGGCCCTATGGTTTGCGCCATTCGAGCCCCCATCATCTGGTGCGCCAATGTTAGAAGCCATTCGAGATCGAGCCCAAGGCTGGATCGCAAAATTGATCCTGGTATTGATTTCTGTTCCCTTTGTTTTGTTCGGTATCGATTCCTACTTCCGCAATACTGGCGACGAGGGGGTGGTGGCTACGGTCGGTAAGGAAAAAATCAAGCGCGAGGAATTGACGCAATCGCTGCGGGATGTCGAGGCCCAGATACGAATGCCTGCCAATGCGGCTATCCGCACGGCCGTTTTGCAAGGCCTCGTTGACCAGCGCGTGCTGCAACAGCAGGCGAAAAAAGAAGGGATGTTTGTGCCCGAGAATCTGGCCGCCGAAATTCTCGCCGGCGTTCCAGCCTTCCAGGAAGACGGTCGCTTTTCCGCGCAACGATTTGAAGCCTGGCTGAGCCAGCAGGGAAAAAACGCCGCTCAATTTGAACGGGAGCTGAAGGGAAAGATTTTAATTCGTCAACTGAACGGTGCTTTGCAGCAAAGCGCGGCACTGCCCCTAAGCGCCGTAGACAACTTCATCCGGGCCGATGAGCAGCTAAGAATTGTGAGTGTGGCAACGCTGACGGCAGACGCTTTTCTTCCCGGCGTGCAGGTCGATGATGCGGCGGCCAAGCGTTACTATGATGCGCACCCTCAAGAATTTATCGAACCGGCGCGCGCCAAAGTGGATTATTTGGTTCTCTCGCAAAACGATTTGATGCAACAGATTACCGTCGACGATAGCGAGATGAAGACGTACTACAAGGAGCATCTCAACCATTACCAAACCCCGGAAGAACGTCGTGCCAGCCATATTCTGATTAGCGTGGCGGCAACAGCAACCGAAGCGCAAAAGGCCGCGGCTCGACATAAGGCCGAGGCGTTGCTCCAGCAAGTGCGCAAGAATCCCAAGGATTTCGCCGACTTGGCGCGCAAGAATTCCCAAGACACGGGTTCCGCCGAAAAAGGCGGCGATCTGGGAATGTTCGGGCGGGGAGCGATGGTCAGGCCCTTCGAGGATGCGGTATTCAGTATGAAAAAGGGAGAGATCAGCGATCTGGTGCAGACCCCCTTCGGTTTTCACATTATCCAGCTTACCGATATACATCCGGGCCGTACCCGCTCGTTCGACGAAGTGAAGAATGAAATTCAAGCCGAGCTGAAAAAACAACTGGCCGGCAAAAAATTCGCCGAACTGGCGGACAGCTTCGGCAATATGGTGTACGAGCAAGGCGATAGCCTAAATCCGGCGGCCGATGCATTGAAGCTGACTATCCAGCATAGCGATTGGCTGGAGCGGAAAAATGCCGGCGGCGGCATGCTCGACAACGCCAAATTGCTGGAGGCCATTTTTTCCGACGACGTGCTGAAAAACCGGCGTAATACCGAGGCGATCGAAGTGACGCCCAATACCCTGGTGTCGGCTAGGATTGCCGATTATAAACCCTCGGGACTGCGCCCCTACGCCGACGTGAAGGCGGCTTTGGTGCAGCGCTTGCGGCGCGAACAAGCGCTGAATTTGGCAGTCAAGCAAGGAAACGAATGGCTGGCGTCCCTGCGCCAGGGCAAGCCGGTTTCAGGGCCGAGTTGGGGGGGGGGGCGCGAACTGTCGCGTTCGAAGCAAGCGGACGGCTTTCCTGCCGCGCTGTTGGAGTCGGTATTCCGCGCCGATACGCGTTCTTTGCCGTCCTATGTGGGCCAGGCAACGGATAAGGGCTTTACCTTGGTGAAAATTACCGGGGTAAAGGACGCGCCTCAACCGGACGACGCGAAGCGGAAATCCTATGCAAAAGAATTGCAGGCAATGCTGGCGCGCGAATTCATAAGGTCTTACGTGCAATCCGTGCGCCAGCGCAGCGAAATTTCCATCAAACAGTCTGCGCTGGCCAAAACCGAGCAAGAGCCCTAAGCGCCGGAAGCATGGCATGCCGCGGGGCTGAGGGATCCGCAAGTGCGCAGCAGCGATTGCCCGGCCCATCCTGCCTTGATGTCGCGCCAGTTCGGCCTGGCCTTCGTGCTGGGCGTG
>JAIOJO010000089.1 GCA_019911985.1 Sulfuricellaceae bacterium
GCTTCGCCGCCGAATTTCTTCGACAATATCGTGGTGATCGCCGCTGTCAGCGTCGTCTTCCCATGGTCTACGTGACCAATCGTTCCCACGTTCACGTGCGGTTTCGTCCGCTCAAACTTGCCTTTTGCCATGATCGTTTCCTTAGTAAGCTACGCGTTTCCAGAACCAAAAAACATGGAGCCTATGGGCAGGATTGAACTGCCGACCTCTCCCTTACCAAGGGAGTGCTCTACCACTGAGCTACATAGGCACATAAATCATTGTAAATCAAAACCCTGGAGCGGGTGAAGGGAATCGAACCCTCGTCGTAAGTTTGGAAAACTTCTGCTCTACCATTGAGCTACACCCGCAAAGTCTCACAAAGTCCGCGCCGCGCGCTCATCGCACGCAACGCCTTCACACACTCAAATCTGGTGGAGGGGGAAGGATTCGAACCTTCGAAGGCTGAGCCGTCAGATTTACAGTCTGATCCCTTTGACCGCTCGGGAACCCCTCCGAAACAAGCCCGGCATTATCACCATAATCGGCAGGCCTGTCAATCGCGAAAAATGACTTTCCGCTAGCGGGGCATAAACGACTCTTCCGTCAAGATGCGCAGCATGCGGCGCAGCGGTTCGGCGGCGCCCCACAACAACTGGTCGCCGACGGTGAAGGCCGACAGGTACTGCGGCCCCATGTTGAGCTTGCGCATCCGCCCCACCGGCACCGTCAGCGTGCCGGTCACGGCGGCGGGCGTGAGTTCGCGCATGGTGATCTCGCGGTCGTTGGGCACGACTTTCACCCAGGCGTTGTGGGCGGCGATGATGCCGTGGATTTCGTCCAAGGGCACGTCCTGGGTCATTTTGACGGTCAGCGCCTGGCTGTGGCAGCGCATCGCGCCGACGCGCACGCACAGGCCGTCGATGGGGATTTCCCTATCGCTGCGGCCGAGTATTTTGTTGCATTCCACCTGAGCTTTCCATTCTTCCTTGCTCTGGCCGGACTCCAAAGCCACGTCGATCCACGGGATCAGCGAACCGGCCAGCGGCACCGGCCAAGCATCCAAGGGGTAACGGTCGGAACGGATGAACTCGGCCACGTTCTTGTCGATTTCCAGGATCGCCGAGGCCGGGTCGTCCAACAACCCCTTCACCTCGCCGTTGACCGCGCCCATCTGCTGGATCAGCTCGCGCATATTGCGCGCGCCGGCGCCGGAGGCCGCCTGGTAAGTCATGGGGCTGATCCATTCGACCAGGCCTTGCTCGAACAAGCCGCCGATGGCCATCAGCATCAGGCTGACGGTGCAGTTGCCGCCGACGTAGGTTTTCACGCCTTTCGCCAAGCTGTCCTGGATGACGTTCTTGTTCACCGGGTCGAGGATAATGACCGCCTCGTCCTTCATGCGCAGCGTCGAAGCGGCGTCGATCCAGTAGCCCTTCCAGCCGGCAGCGCGCAGCTCGCCGTACACCGCCTGGGTATAGTCGCCGCCCTGACAGGATATGATGGCGTCCATGGCCTTCAGCTCGGCGATGTCCTTGGCGTCCTTCAGCGGAGGCACGTCGCAGCCCACGTCCGGCCCCACGCCGCCCGTATTGGAGGTGGTGAAGAATACCGGCTCTATCACGTCGAAATCGCGCTCCTCGCGCATCCGCTGCATCAGCACCGAACCTACCATGCCGCGCCATCCGACCAAACCCACTCGCATCATAATCATTTTCCTCAATACAGAAACTTAATTCCCACCGCAAAGGACGCTAAGGCACGCAAAGGAAAACCAAGAACGCTTCGCATTACCTTGCGCCCCTTAGCGTCCTTTGCGGTAAATATATTCTATAGCACCGCCACCACCGCGTCGCCCATCTCGCTGCACGACACCTTCTTCGTGCCCTCGGTATAAATGTCCGCCGTGCGCAAGCCGTTCGCCAGCACGGTTTTCACGGCCTTCTCGATGCGCTGCGCCGCCGCTTCGTCGCCGAAGGTATAGCGCAGCATCATGGCAACCGAGAGGATGGTCGCCAGCGGGTTGGCGACGTTCTTGCCGGCGATGTCCGGCGCCGAGCCGTGGATAGGCTCGTACATGCCCTTGTTGTTCTGGTCCAACGAGGCCGATGGCAACATGCCGATGGAGCCGGTGAGCATGGAGGCCTCGTCGGAGAGAATATCGCCGAAGAGATTGCCGGTGACCATCACGTCGAACTGCTTGGGGTTGCGGACCAACTGCATCGCGGCGTTGTCCACGTACATGTGCGACAGATCCACCTCGGGATATTCCCGCCCCACGGCGATGACGACCTCCTTCCACAGCTCGGAGCACTCCAGCACGTTGGCCTTTTCCACCGAGCACAGGCGCTTAGCGCGCTTCATCGCGCTGGCGAAGGCGACGTGGGCGACGCGGCGGATTTCCGACTCCGAGTAAATCATGGTGTTGAAGCCCACGCGCTCGCCGTCCCGGACTTCGATTCCGCGCGGCTGGCCGAAGTAGATGTCGCCGGTGAGCTCGCGCACGATCATAATGTCCAGCCCCGCCACCACCTCCGGCTTGAGGGTCGAGGCGGAAGCCAGTTCGGGGTAGATCGGCTCTATCACGTCGAAATCGCGCTCCTCGCGCATCCGCTGCATCAGC
>JAIOJO010000090.1 GCA_019911985.1 Sulfuricellaceae bacterium
CTACGCTATCCGTTGAATTAGTGGCTGCACTTGCCGGAACCGCAAGACTTCCCCTTATCCATGTATTCCAGCGGCGTGGCGCCCGTTGCGCGGCTGGCGCCGGCTTCCTCCATGCGCTGCAGATAATTTTGCCACAAGGCCTCATGGTTGACGCCCAGATTGTAGAGATAGTCCCAAGAATAAATGCCGGAGCTGTGCCCGTCGGAAAACTGCAAGGCCACGGCATAATTGCCCACCGGCTCGATACCCTCGATCGTCACGTCTTTTTTGCCGACTTGCAGGGTTTCCTGGCCGGGGCCGTGACCGCGCACTTCCGCCGAAGGAGAATAAACACGGAGAAACTCGTCCGGCAATTCGAAGCGGGAACCGTTGTCGAATGCGATTTCCAAGCGCCGGGATTTTTGGTGCAGCTTGATTTCCGTGGGTATCGGCGTCGTTTTATCCAATCCGCTCATGTCTGTTTCCTTTTTATGAAGCTTTAGGAGCACTCGATTAAATCGCACGATTCCCATGCAGCTTAATTCAGGGACTCCCAAGGGTAAGCGGTGAATCATAACCGACTTTGCCGCAAACGAAAACCGCGTTGACGCTAGGGCGCAAGCCTGCGGCTCGATTCGCCAAAAACGGACCGGCGGGCGTTGCTTGGCCTCACCCCGGGAAGCACATCTTCCGCCGCCTATTTATAAAGAACCCTGTCGACGCCTAATTCCAATATTTATGTACGGGAGCTTGCCGGGGAAGAGGGGCCTGTAACCCATTTGCAACATTCCAGTCATACTATGGTCACCGTTTTGCAACTATTGAGATAGTGCCATGCCTGCAATGATATTGATCGTAGAAGACGAACCCGCCATTCAGGAATTGCTGGCCCTGAACCTGACCCAGGGCGGACATGCGGTTTCCCGTGCGGGAACGGCCGAGGCGGCCCGCATGGTCATGCGCGACACGCTACCGGACTTGATCCTGCTGGACTGGATGCTTCCCGGCGTGAGCGGCCTCGAATTCGCGCGCAAACTGAAGTCCGATACGGCGACCCGGGATATCCCCATCATCATGCTGACGGCCCGGGGCGAAGAAGAGGATAAAATCCGCGGATTGGAGACCGGCGCCGACGACTACATCACCAAGCCGTTTTCGCCGCGCGAAATGCTGGCACGCATCAAAGCGGTATTGCGCCGGCGCGCGCCGCAAACCACCGAGGATGTCGTCGAATGGGGCGGGCTACGGCTCGATCCGGCCAGCCATCGCGTCTCGGCCGACAACAACGCCTTGGAACTGGGCCCGACCGAGTTCCGTTTGTTGCATTTCCTCATGACCCATCCCGAGCGGGTATACAGCCGCACCCAGTTGCTGGATCAAGTTTGGGGTAGCCAGGTCTTCGTTGAAGACCGTACCGTGGATGTGCATATCCGGCGCCTGCGCAGCGCGCTGGAAAAAACCGGCCACGATCGCCTGATCCAAACCGTGCGCGGAGCCGGGTATCGATTTTCGACCCAAGCTTAGCGCTATGCCATAATCCCCGAACTTTTCATTCCTGGATAAAAACCCGTGACCGGCTTTTGGTGGCGCCCCCTGATTACGCTGGCACTGGTTGCCCTGCTGGCGCTCGGCCTCTGGGCGATTGAAGGCGCGGCAACTGCGTTGGCACTGTTCAGCGGCTTGTTGCTGGCCCATTTTTTTGTCGATCTGGCGGGGCTGCGCCAGATGGATCTCTGGTTGCGTCGGCCCACGGTGGAAACCCTGCCCCACGGCTTCGGTTTATGGGAAGATATTTTTGCCGGCCTGTATAAGCTGGTCCGTTTCCAAAGCAGTAGCCAATCCCGCTTGGCCGCCGATCTCGAGCGCTTCCAAAATGCCGCCAGCGCGATTCCCGACGGGATCGTGGTACTCAACGAAATGGACCAAATCGACTGGTGCAACCCGATGGCGGAAACCCATTTCAACTTCCATCTCAACAATGACCGGGGCCGCCAAATCGCCTTTTTGCTGCGCTTGCCGCCATTTGTCGCGTACTTGGCCACGCAGCAGTACAAAGAACCATTAATCCTAAAATCGCCGCGCAACCGGGACATCACGCTATCGATCCAGTTGATCCCCTTCGGCAACCGGCAAAAGCTGCTCCTCAGCCGCGATGTCACCCAACTGGAGCGCGTGGAAACCGTGCGCCGCGATTTTATCGCCAACGTATCCCACGAACTGCGCACACCCCTGACGGTGATCGGCGGATTTCTCGAAACCTTGGCCGACGCCGATCATATCGACCGCACGCAATGGCAAGGCTATTTCCGCCTGATGCAGGACCAAGCCGGCCGCATGCAACGCCTGGTCGAAGACCTGCTCACTTTGTCCCGCCTGGAAAGCCCTCAGCACAGCCTGCAGGAAGACCGGGTGGAGGTGCATGCGCTGCTGCAAACCGTCTATAGCGAAGCTCAGTCGCTCAGCGGCGGGCAGCATGACATCCGCCTCGAAGAGGGCTCCCCCTGCGTGCTTTTGGGTAACGAAAATGAGCTGCGCAGCGCCTTCAGCAATCTGGTGAGCAATGCCGTGCGCTACACCCCCGATGGGGGCCGTATCCTCTTGCGCTGGCAGCGCCAAGCCAACGGCGAAGGCCTATTCAGCGTGGAAGACACCGGGGAAGGCATCGAGGAAAAACACATCACCCGGCTCACCGAACGTTTCTACCGGGTGGATCGGAGCCGTTCCCGCGATACCGGCGGCACCGGCCTCGGCCTATCCATCGTCAAGCATGTCCTGACACGCCATCAAGCGCGGCTGGAAATTACCAGCCAATTAGGCAAGGGCAGTTGTTTCAGCGTGCGCTTTCCGGCGCAACGCGTCGTGCAAGCGCCAGGCACCGAGCCGCATCAGCCTTCGCCCACGTAAGCGAAAGCGGCCCGCTCGTACTCGACTCCGCGGTCCAACAAGGCCCCCAAGACGATGCTATGGCAGCGCTCGTTCTTGTCGTAGAACTCCAGCTTTACGCCTTCCCGATAAAACCCGGCAGGCAGAATCACGGCTGGCGGCTGCCGCAACGGCGCAAGCTCCGGCAACAAGAGCGCTCCCTGGAACACGGCTTGGGTTTCCGTCCCGGAAACCCAAGGGCGAATCATGACCGGCGCGGGAATGCCGGCGAATAAACGCACCCCGATAAACAATTCGTTATCCGAATCGAAATTCATCCAGCGGACAACCCCTGCAACAAACTGTTTGCCGTCGAAAGGACGGAGCGCCAGCAAGCGATTATGCCAAATCGGCACGCCCTTACCCGGATGCCGCATTAGCCCGAAGCCCAGAACGCTTTCATCCCGGACTTCCCATATTTCCACGACAGGCTCTTGCGCCTCGCCCGCGCCGCATTCCGGGAGCGACGGAACGAAGGGATTTTCGCCGGACAGTAAACGATACGCCGCCTCGAAGCCAAAGCCGAGCTCGGCTTTAGGCGCCGCTTGGCGGCGTTGGAACTGGCGTTTCGGACGGCCTTTGCAGCAGAAGCGGTAGAGATGCTCGATCAACTGTTCGCAAGCGGGTTGAACGCAGTCCCCGCCTAGGCCGATATCGTCCGGCTTGTCGCCTTTGCGCAAGCGGTGCAAGCGCTTGGCGAGCGTCGCCGCAAGCGCGCCCGCCTCCAAAAAACGCGGCTGGGTCATGCCGTCCGCGTCGTGCCTGGGCGGAGCCGCACCGGCCAAGTCGACCGCAATTGGATCGGCCTTGCCGCCGGACCCGGCTTTAGGTTCGAGTAATACGCGCAGCGCCAATTGATCCAGCCAGCAATTCACCAGCTTGAATTGTTTCGGGCTCAGCTGGTAAGGGTTGGCCAAGTAGGTCAATACGGCCTGGGCATACTCCGCTTGGCAGGAACTCACCTGAACCGAAGGTTTTTGCTTATCCTTGACCGGCAGGTCTGCGACCCGCTGCGCTTCGGCATAAGCATAGAGTTCGTGCAATTCCCGCCACACGCCGGGAGGGATGCCGCGGTATGCGCGGTAATACTCGCGCATCAATAAGCCGGTTTGGCGCAGGCAGCGCTGGATGATCTGCGCCATCTGGCCGGTTATTTCTGCTTCGCCGTCCGCACACGCCAACAGGCAATAGCGATAAGCTTCGATCATGCTCCGCCACAGACCGGCCACTCCGTCCCAAACCGCCTGTACCTGCGGTTCGAAGGGCAAGGGTTGCGCGGCGAAGCGCTTGCCCTGCTCTTCTTGCAAGATAGCAACCGGTTCGCGCAGCAGCTCCATGATTTTGAAACGTTCCAGGGGAGGCATCTGAAAACGGTTAAGCAGGTTAAGCTGGGTCACGATAGCCGTGTGAGCCAATTGCACATTGCTCAGCGGCAAGGTGCGCAACCATTTTTTACAAGCCGGCGCCGTCAAGAAGGCGGGAGGGTATTGGCCATGGGCGGCAGGCGCCGAGAATTTCAGCATCGGGATGAGGACGCCAGGTTCGCCAGACCGGATAGCAGCGACATTCGCAATGATTCGACCAGGCCGGGATGCGTTGCCGTTCGGCCTTCCCGCGCGGCGGCGGCCCAAATCGCATGGGGAAAATGGCGGTCGTCGCGAAAGCGCGGGATAACGTGCCAATGCAAATGCGGAACGATATTGCCGAGGCTAGCCAAATTGATTTTGTCGGGGGCGACCGTGTCCCGCACCGCCTGTTCCACGGCGAATACCACCGACATC
>JAIOJO010000091.1 GCA_019911985.1 Sulfuricellaceae bacterium
CCGGCTTCGATCGCGTCGACCGCCGGTTTCAAATCGGCGCTCGGCTGAGGCAGCCAGCGGCGCGGCTGGGGCCGATAGGCGGTGACCCACTGCACCCGCTCGCGCGCGTTGGTGAGCAGCACCTTGACCGGTGCTTTGCCCGGCTCGGCGCGGGCCTGCTCGTTGGGCTTGACCGAAACCCGGCCCAAATCGTTGTAAAACTCGACTTCGCCGGACAACACCGTCAGCGTGGCCGCGCCGCCCTTATCGACCGTCAATTCCCAATCCGTGCCGCGGATCGCGGCCACGGCGGACGGCGTCCACACCGTTACGGCGGGCTGCGGGGCGGTGGGCGGGGAATACACTTTGCGCTTGGCCTGCGTCCACACCCGGCCTTGGGTCAGCTCAAGCCTCGTCGGCGCGCCGCTGGACGACACCGACTTGATCTGCATCATGCTGTTCTGGTTGAGGCGCAATTGGGTTTGATCCTGCAACAGCAAGGCCATCTGGCTCAGGTCGCCGGTGCGGACGAAAGCGCCCGGATTGAGTTGCTGCCTGACCGCCGCCTGGCGCCAAGCGTCGCGCGCGGTATCCCGCGTTTCGCCCTTGCCGATGACGGAAACGACTTCGGCGTCAAAGGCGTAAGCGGGCGCCGCCGACACGGCCAAAGCGCCGCAGAACAGCGCTGAATTAAGCAGAAATGGGCGCATGACCGTTCTCCTTTATAGCGTAAAAGCCTGGGCGGTATTATCGGGATAACGGATATAAATCTTGGCCCCGTCCAGCCAAAAAAGGTCCGCTGCATGGGCGGCGGGCAAGGCTACCAGGAAATAATCCAGCTTGATGGTGTAAGGGTTGCCGCTCAGCACCAGGGTCGCGGTGCCGTTGCCGTTGTGGCTCACCGACCCCGCCGGATCGAGCGCCTTCACGGTACTGTCCGGCACCGTCACGTCGGCGAACACCGGATAGAGCGACTGCACGGCGCCGGTGCTGTCCTTAAACGCAAAGTAGCCGTTGCTGTCGAGCTGAAACCCCGGCGTCGCCAAAGTCCCGCCACCCGCCGCGTTGCTGCCCGGCGCGGCGATCACGTCGAGTCCGTTGACGTATATCTTCAGCGCCCCGCTGCTGAGCAGCCTGATCGTGGCGCTCGGGTCCACGGCCACCAGCGCTTGTTTCAAGTCGGTGAAATAAGCGAGCGAACTCGCCAAGGACAACTGAATGCCGCGGCTGGCGAGGGAAAAAGCGCCGCTGGCCGTACTCGCCGGATTGGTGGAACTAAACCGGTTGGATCGGGTCGAGGCTACCGTACCCGCCACTTGCACCGTCGGCGTCCCGATCGGAATGAAGCGGTAGACCTTGCCGTTGGCGCTAAAGGTGACGATGCCGGTGCTGCTGTCGTAACTCGCCACGCCGGTGGTGATGCCGAACTGGGCATTCAAGGCATCCTGGATCACGGTAATCAGCGAAGCAGTGCTACCCAGACGCGCCAGATTGCCGTCCAACTTGGGCACGGTGGTATCCGTGGTGATAGCCGTCAAGCTCAGGGGATCGCCAGGCAGCTTTTTGTCGCCCAACAGGGAACCGATACGGATACGGTTCAGGCCGCCGCTGTTGGCGACCTCGGCCGTTTCGCCACCATACACGCTGGTCGTGGCGGCAAACTGTCCGCCGCTGGCGGCGAAACTGGAGAACTGTAAAGTCACCACGCCGCTCTCGACGAAGGCCGAGCTTAGGGTCGGCACACGGTTGATCGT
>JAIOJO010000092.1 GCA_019911985.1 Sulfuricellaceae bacterium
GTTCCGCCGCGGCTATCTGCTGGTTTTGCTGGCGCTCGTCCTGCCGCAGGCGCACCCGGCCTATGCTTTCGACTGGGACAGCCTGTGGCTGCGCGCCGATCAGCGCGGCCAGCAGGCCATGGCGGCACGGCAGCCGCAACAGGCCGCGAAGCTGTTTCACGACCCCGAATGGCGCGCCGCCGCCGACTATCGCGCCGGCAACTACCCGGCGGCGCTGGCGAGCCTGAAGGGCATCGACAACGCCGAGGCCGACTACAACCGGGGCAACGCGCTGGCGCGGCTGTGGCGCCTGCCCGAGGCGATAGCCGCTTACCAGGCTGCGCTGAAGCGCAATCCCAAGCTCGACGACGCCCGCTATAACCGCGACCTGCTCGAAAAATTGCAGAAGCAAGCGCCGCCGCAAAACCCATCCCAAGGCCCCGGCAAGCAGCCGCCCCGGAACGGGCAGCAAGGGCCGTCCGCCGGGCAAACGCCGAAGAACGGACAACAGAGCCCGTCCACGGGACAGCCGCAGCCTTCGCCGCAAGCGTCCCAAAACTCGGGGCAATCCGGCAAGCCTGCCGGTGAAGCCCAGCAGAACAGCGGCGGCAAAACCGCTTCCGCCGCCAACCCGGCCGCGCCGCGCGGGGAACAGCCCGGCGCCGGCGCCCAGCAGGCCCAAGCCCAGCAAGCCCAAGCCCGGCCCGCCGCGCCGCAGGACGGCAAGGCCCAGCCGGCGAACGGCGCGCAGGCCGCCGAAGACACCGAGGAGCAACCCAAGGAAAAACGGCAGGCCGACGAGCAATGGCTGCGGCGCATTCCCGACGATCCCGGCGGGTTGTGGCGGCGCAAGTTTCTCTACCAATACAAGCAGCAGCAACAACAGGGGAGTGAAAAACAAGCATGGTAAAGCGCGTTCTGATTCTGATCTTCACCCTGCTCTCCGTGCTCGCCACGGCACAGGCGCTGGCGTCGCTACAGGCCAAGGTCGACCGCAACCCGGTCGCCCTGGACGAATCCTTCAACCTGACCCTGCAAAGCAGCGACAGCCGCAGCGCCGACCCGGACCTGAGCCCCTTGAAGCAGGATTTCGACATCCTCGGGCAGAGCAAAAGCAGCCGCTTTCAGATCGACAACGGCCAAACCACCCAGAGCACCCAGTGGCAGATCCAACTGATGCCCAAGCGCAGCGGCACGCTGACGATTCCGGCCATCGCGGCGGGAAGCCAGTCCAGCCAGCCGATCTCGCTCCAGGTCAAACCGGCCGGCCAAGCGCCCGCCTCGCAGCAGAACGGCAGCCTGTTTCTGGAAGTCAGCGCGGAGCCTCGCACAGCCTACGTGCAGCAGCAAATTCTCTTCACCGTGCGCCTTTATCGCTCGGTCGACCTGGGCGACGGCAGCACGCTGAGCGACCCGACGTTTCCGAACATGGACGCGGCGGTCGAACGGCTCGGCACCGACCGCGCCTTCCAGACCGTCCGCAACGGCAAGCCCTATTCGGTGATCGAACGGCGCTACGCGGTGTTCCCGCAAAAAAGCGGGCAATTCAGCAGCGCTCCGGTGGTGTTCGACGGCACGGTCGTCGAAGCCGACCAGGGAAGCGGCCTGTTCATGTTCAACCCCTTCGGCCAAAGCACGCGCCGCCTGCGCCTGCGTTCCAAAGCCGTCACGCTGACGGTCAAGCCGATTCCCGGCGCGTTCAACGGCAGCCAGTGGCTGCCGGCAAGCACGCTGCAACTGGCGGAACAATGGTCGGAAAACCCGCCCAAGTTCACCGTCGGCGAACCGATCACCCGCACCTTGACGCTGACGGCCAAGGGCCAGGCCGCGTCTCAACTCACCGCGCTGGACAACCCGAGCGCGGACGGCTTCAAGCTCTATCCCGACCAGCCCGCGCTGAAGGACAGCAAAGACGACAACGGCATTACCGGGGTGCGCGTGCAGAAGATCGCCCTCATCCCCTCGCGTCCCGGCCGCCTCACGCTGCCCGCCGTGGAGATCAAGTGGTGGAACGTAAACAGCGACAAAATGGAGGAAGCGAGCCTGCCCGCCCGCCAAGTCACCGTGCTGCCCGGCAGCCCGGACCAAACGCCGGCCGCCGCGCCGCCTCTGCCGGCGTCCGCACCGCCAGCCCAAACCGCGGGGAGCGCTCTCGGGCTGAAGCTGACGCCCCCGCCCGCCGCTCCCCGTGGTTGGTGGCCGTGGCTGTCGCTGCTGCTCGGCGCCGGCTGGCTGGCCACGCTGCTGCTCTGGTGGCGGCAAGCGCGCAAAAAATCGCCGCCCAGCCCAGACACGGCGCGCGAGGAAACGCAGAAGCAGGCGGAAAAACAATTGAAAAAAAGCTGCCTGGAAAACGACGCGGCGCAGGCCAAAGCCTGCCTGCTGGCCTGGTCGAAACAGCAATGGCCGCACAGCCCTCCCGCCAGCCTCACGGCGCTGGCGCGCCGCTGCGACCCCACCTTGGCGGCGGCCCTGGCGGAACTGGACCACGCGCTGTATGCAAAGACGAAGACGCCTTGGCAAGGCGAAACGCTGTGGCAACTGTTCAGCCATCACAAACCCAAAGACGTCGAGGCGAAGGCGGACCCGGATGCCGCACTGCCGCCCTTGTATTTGAGTCCCTGAAAAGCACGGTAGGAGCGGCCTCCAGGCCGCGATATTCGGACAATCGCGGCCTGGAGGCCGCTCCTACAAGGTTGCCTTTGATTTGAAATGAAATAAGCCCCGCAAGTACCGCCTCTGCAAAACATTTTCCGGCCCGGCTTCGATTCGGCGGCCAAGCGGGTAAAATAGGCTTTTGCCCATTCATCCGCCCATGCCCTCCTCCGCTCCGCAAATCCTCCACGACGTTTTCGGCTATAGCGCCTTCCGCGGCGAGCAGCAGGCCATCGTCGAGCACGTCGCGGCGGGCGGCGACGCGCTGGTGCTGATGCCGACCGGCGGCGGCAAATCGCTGTGCTACCAGATTCCCGCGCTGCTGCGCCCCGGCGTCGGCCTGGTGGTGTCGCCGCTGATCGCGCTGATGCAAGATCAGGTGGACGCGCTGCTGCAGCTCGGCGTCAAGGCCGCCTTCCTCAATTCCAGCCTGGCCGCCGAGGCCGCCCGCGACGTGCTGTCGCGCCTGCAGCGCGGCGACCTGGACATCCTCTACGTCGCGCCCGAGCGCTTGCTGACGCCGAACTTCCTAGCCGCGCTGGAACGGGTGCAGGAAGGACCGGGGCTGGCGCTGTTCGCCATCGACGAAGCCCATTGCGTATCCCAATGGGGCCACGATTTCCGCCCGGAATACCGCGAGCTGACGGTGCTGCACCAGCGCTTCCCCGCCGTGCCGCGCATCGCCCTCACCGCCACCGCCGACGCGCCGACGCGGCGCGAAATCATCGAACGCCTGAGCCTGGAACAGGCGCGCCAGTTCGTTTCCAGCTTCGACCGCCCCAACATCCGCTACCGGGTCACGCAAAAAGCCAACGCGCGCCAGCAGTTGCAGGCCTTTTTGCAGGCCGAGCACGGCAACGACGCCGGCATCGTCTACTGCCTGTCGCGCAAGAAGGTGGAAGAGACCGCCGCCTGGCTCCAGGAGCGCGGCTGGGACGCGCTGCCCTACCACGCCGGACTCGACGCCGCCACGCGCAATGCCAACCAGCGCCGCTTCCTGCGCGAGGAAGGCGTGGTGATGGTCGCCACGGTGGCCTTCGGCATGGGCATAGACAAGCCCAACGTGCGCTTCGTCGCCCACCTCGACCTGCCGAAAAGCATGGAAGGCTACTACCAGGAAACCGGCCGCGCCGGGCGCGACGGCCTGCCCGCCGACGCCTGGATGACCTACGGTCTGGGCGACGTGGTGTCGATGCGCCAGATGCTCAATTCCGGCGACGCGCCCGAGGAGAGGAAGCGCGTCGAACTGCGCAAGCTCGACGCCTTGCTCGGCTTCTGCGAATCCACCGCCTGCCGCCATCAGTCCATCTTGCGCTACTTCGGCGAGGAACACCCCGGCGGCTGCGGCCAATGCGACAACTGCCTGGAGCCGGTGGACACCTGGGACGCCACCCAGGCCGCGCAAATGGCGCTCTCCTGCGTCTACCGCACCGGCCAGCGCTTCGGCGCCGGCCACCTGATCGACGTGCTGCTGGGCAAGACCACCGCGCAAGTGGAAAAATTCCGCCACCACGCCCTCTCCACCTTCGGCATCGGCCAGGCGCTGAACCCAACCCAGTGGAGCGGCGTCTACCGCCAACTGGTCGCCGGCGGCCTGCTGGAAGTCGACATCGAAGCCTACGGCGGCCTGCGCCTGAGCGAGGAATCCCGCCCGGTGCTGCGCGGCGAGCGCGAAGTCTGGCTGCGCCGCGACGCCGAACCGGCGAAACGCACCGGCAGCAAGGCCGAGCGCGGCGCGCGCCTGCGCGAAGCCTTCGCCGGCGCCAACGACGACCCGCTCTGGCTGGCCCTCAAGGCCAAGCGCCTGGAACTCGCCCGCGAACAAGGCGTGCCGCCCTACGTCATCTTCCACGACAGCACCCTGCTGGAAATCCTCAACCGCCGCCCCGCCAGCCTCGCCGAACTGGGCGACATCAGCGGCGTCGGCCAAGCCAAGCTGGCACGGTACGGGGATGCGTTTTTGGGGGTGCTGGAGGATGAATCGAACGGGATGTAGGACGCTGGCATTTGCATTTCAAACAGGCTTGCTCTATCCTCAAACTACTTTTGTAGCATTAATTTTGGAGCGTAGCGATGGGAATGCCAGTACGCATAGACGACGATTTGTACAATCAGGCGCGGGCGCAAGCCCAGGCCGAGCGCCGCACGATTGCCGGACAGATAGAATTTTGGGCGTTGGTGGGCCGAACGGCTTTGGACAACCCCGACCTGCCCATCGATTTTGTGCGCGATTTGCTGGTTGCGCGCGCCGAAGGGCCGACGCTAGCCACCCCTTTCGCACCCGAAGGAAAACGCGACTGATGGGCGGTGCCGTCCAGATTCTGCAAAGCGCGACGTTCAAGCGTGCTTACAAGCGTTTGCATCCGAATCAAAAAGCCGATGTTGACGATGCCGTGGCCGAAATTGTGTGCGATCCCACCCTCGGCGAGGCCAAGAAAGGCGATTTGGCGGGAGTGTTCGTGCACAAGTTCATGTGCAACGGCAAACTGAGCTTACTGGCCTACGAGTACAATCCTGGCACGCGTTTATCGCTGCTGTTGGGTTCCCATGAAAACTTTTACCGGGACTTGAAGCGGTAGCACCATTCGGCGCAATGCGCTGCGCTTATTAGCGCCTTACAAAGTGCGCCTTACTCGCGTTGTGCGGAAGTTCGAAGAGCAAGACCGAAAGAAAATGTTTGAATGTTAGAACTGACCCTGATGGCTCCTTGCAAGGATACGAGGTCTAGATAAGATGCGCTTGACTATGATTCTAGACCCCTTACATGCATACACGAATACTGAGTGCATGTAGGGCGCAATAACCGCAGGGCATTGCGCCAGACGAATATCAGTCACCGTAGCCCAAGATACCCTCATTTCCACCCGCCCAATCCAGCGGATAGACGCCGCCGGCAACCAGGCGGTGAAACGTCGAATA
>JAIOJO010000093.1 GCA_019911985.1 Sulfuricellaceae bacterium
GTCATCAACGAATACCTGGATGAGACCACATTGCCGCGCTTGCATCCCGACGATCCCTTGCGGCGTGCCCATAATCGAGCCTGGATCGAGTTCGGGTCGACGTGCCTGATGGATTTATTCAATTTGTCCGTCGCCGGGGACGAGGCGAAATTCGAGGAATGCCGTAGCTCGCTGGTAAAAAAGATAGACCGCCTGGAAGGCGAGTTGGCGTTCGCACCTTATTTTAACGGCGAGCGATTTTCGTTGGCGGATGCGGCGCTCGCCCCTCTCCTAATGCGTCTTGACCTGCTGAATCAGGTGCATGAAGTCTACTCGTCGTCTACTCACCCCAAGCTGAGGGCTTGGAGCGAAACCTTGATGGCCATGCCGGCCGTTAAGAAATCGGTGGTGCACGATTTCGTCAAAATTTACTTCGACCATATTCGCAGCCGGGGAGGCTACCTGGCTGGATTATTGGCCGGCGCTTGAGATCATGGGGTTTTACGCTTTTCTTGCTGTTGGGTGCGGTGCTGCCATGGGTGCCTGGTTGCGCTGGTGGCTGGGCATGGCGTTTAACCCGGTGTTCCCTACCTTGCCTCTGGGAACGCTGCTGGCCAACCTGATCGGCGGCTATGCGATGGGGCTGGCCATGGGTGTCTTTTCGCATTTTCAAGCCTTGCCCGTCGAGGTGCGCTTGTTCGTCGCGACGGGGCTGCTCGGCGGCTTGACCACTTTTTCCACCTTTTCCGCCGAAACCGTTACGCTGTTCGCGCGTCAGCAGTACAGCTGGGCCTCGATCGCCATCGGCGCGCATGTGGCCGGGTCGTTGCTGATGACCGCGCTGGGTATCGCGACCGTCAATCTATTCAAAAACTGATACCTGTCGGGAGTCATCCTCATGCAAGCTGTTAGTCTGACTTTTTACCTGCCGGAAAATCGCCGTCACGATGGAATCCCGCTTTACGAATGGCTGCTGGAAGAGGGCAAACGCTTAGGTTTTCATGGAGGATCCGCGTTCCGCGCCATTGCCGGTTTTGGCCGGCATGGCGTGCTGCACGAAGAGAGCTTTTTCGAGTTGGCGGGGGAATTGCCGATAGAGGTTGTTTTCATCATTTCCCCAGCCGAGGTCGAGCAATTGTTCGCCCTCTTGCAGCAAGAGCGGCTG
>JAIOJO010000094.1 GCA_019911985.1 Sulfuricellaceae bacterium
TGTATCGCCGCAGGGCGCGCGAGGGCGAAGCGAGGCGCGTCGCATGTTTTGCCAAGGCCCACTCGGGATCGGAGGCGGCGGGTAGGTAAATTTCAGGGGAAAGTTCGTGCCAGGCCTGGGCAACGGAGTTTGCCGGGGTGCGACCGGCGACGAGGCCTAACAGCCGTCGCACGAGGGTCAAGGCGCGCGCGGAGCGCGGCCATGTGCGGAGGTCGACCTCGGTGGACAAGGCAGTCGGGGTGTGGGTGCGCAACAGTAGGGGAAGTTCGGAGGCGGCGTCTAAAACCGCCGATCCCTCGGCGCCGAGTTCGGGCGCCTCGGCGACATCGAATGGTTGCGCGGCGTGGAGTCTCTTAACTTCCGCTGTCGCGCGGGAGAAAAACTCCGCTCGATGCGCACAAGCGACGCGTACCACGCGCACTCCGCAATCGGCTTCAGCCGTGTGCGAGGTTTGGCCACCCACGAGCACCGTTACGGCGTGACCGCGGCTGGCCAGCATCTCGGCGGCATTTCTGGTGTAGTTGCCGATGCCGCCGATGTAGTCGGGCGGGTATTCCCAACTTAAGAACAGAATGCGCATCAATGGGCTTTTCGCTTGGCGACGAAAAGGAACGTGTCGCAGACCGACCTGCGTTCCGGTAGCAGTGGCACGATGTCGGTGCTGACGTGCAGCAGGCTGATGGCGCCGGTGTCTGCCGGCCGCGGCGAGGGTCTTTGGCCGAGGGGAGTGCGACCGATAACGCGACGCGCCAGATTTTCAAGTCTGCGCAGCACGCCGAGGATGCCGCTTGGTGCTAGGGCCTCGCGCTGCAACCGGCAAGTCTCCTGGTCGAAGGTGGCGGAAGGCACAACAAAGGACTGCTCCCACTCCTCCTCGATGACAAAATGCGGTTCGAGCCACTCGCGCAGCTCGGCGTAGACTGGCTCGGACAGGTGGTAGGGATTCGGTTTTGGCGGAATCGCACGGCCGTGGGCGAGTGCGTTAGGGGCTGAGAGGATAAGCGTGCCACCGGGGCGCAAAACCCGGTTGATTTCAGTCAGAAATTCGATGGGTCGGCCGAGGTGTTCAATGGTTTCGTAGCTAACGACAGCATCCATCTGCCCGGACTCCGAGGGGAGAGTCAGGGCGTTGCCGACGACAAAGGATATGCCGTCCATTTTGTAGATTCTATTTGAATAGGATATGGATTCGGGGTCGATGTCCACACCGGTGACCCGGTTGGCTCCGTTGTTCGCGAGGATGAAACTGCCGTAGCCGCAGCCGCAGGCAGCGTCCAGAACCCGCGAGTTTTTGAGGCGTTCGAGTGCAAAGCGATAGCGTTGCACGTGTTGATGGCCGTAAAGCCGCCACTCGGGTTGTTCCGGGAACAGGCGTTCCGGGATGAGGGATGTGTTCATGAGGGGTCAGGTGTTGGAGACGGACCAGGCGTGGGGCGGGTCGAGCGGTCCAATGATGTCCGGTCTAAAATGCGCAGGCAGTTTGCGCCGACCGGAGAAGCGAAAGGTGGCGAGGCCTTCGGCGCTGTCGTGATCGCGGGGACCTTCGCCCAGCCAGGCATTGACACGGTATTCGCCGGTAAGGAGAGGAATGGCGGGAATGCGGACTACCGCCGTGCCGGTGGCGGGAAACTGGAGGCGCGAGTTTATTTCCGGTTCCATCTCGGTGTTGGTACCGAAGGCGACCAGCCCTTGAAGGGTGGTGATGGTTAATCCTAACCGCGGGCGTTTGATCCGAGGGTCCAACTGATAGCGGATGCTGATCACTAGATCGCCTTTGAGCAAGGCGGTGGCATCGACCGTGGCGTCGATGATGCCAGTTTGGCCGGGGGCTAGGTAGCGACCGCTTTCGTGGGTGGGTGATTGCGCCAGCAGTGCGACTGCATCGCCGGTGAGCCCCTGGAAGGCGATCTGGCCGGCGTCCAAGAGCAACGAACGCGGGCAAAGCTGATTGATGACCGTCATAT
>JAIOJO010000095.1 GCA_019911985.1 Sulfuricellaceae bacterium
CGGCCGCTGCTGCGCCCGCCGGCCATGCTGTGGCGGCCAGGGCGCTCGTCCCCGTGCGAAGTGCCGGGCTAGGCAGCCCGCCCAAGGCGGCCGCCTTGGCGCTGGAGGCGGTGCTGCCGCCTTGCACAGTGACATGCACGATCTGGCTCGCTTCGCCTTGGCCGTCGAGGCGCTTCTGCACGGCAAGGGTGAGCGTTTGCCCGGCCTGATCTGCACCGGCCAAGGTATTGTCGGCCTTCAGGGTAAAACGGACATCGCCCGCCGCCGTGGTGCTGCGCTCGAACTGCGGCGCCACGCTGGCCGGCGGCGCGCTCTTGTCCGGGCTAGCCGGGGAGAGGAGCAGGACGTCTTCCACCGCCAGGTTGGCGGCGGCGCCGGCATCGAAGGCCAGGCTCGCCTGGCCCGGGGCGGGCGCGAGATTGAGCGGGGCGTCCAGGTCGCGGTCGAGGTCCGCCAGTGCGACCGGGGTGAGGTCTAGCGCCTGATCCAGGGTTTTGCCGCCCGGTGCCAAGGTCCAGGCGAGATCGAAGCGCTGCGCGTCGCCGAGGCTGAAGCCGGCCGCTTCCTGGCCCACGGCCAAGGGCGTGCCGTCGGGGCCGGTCGCCAGCGCGTAGGGGAAGGGCGTCTTGTCCGCCCCAGTGGTGATGCCGGCGAGGCGGGCATTGCCGGCGGCGGCCAGGGGCAGCACCGGCACGATGCGCGTGGCCCCGGCCGGGACGGCCAAGCGGACGGGGAGCGGGCCGGCAAGCTGGCTTGCCGGGTCGATGGCGAGGGGCAGCAGCACCTCCCGCGACGCGCCGCCGCTTAAGGATTCGATACGGGCGCGGAACGCGGCCTTGACGTCCTTGAGGTGATCCAGGTCGAGCGCCGGGCTGAGCGTGAGGCTCAGCGTCGCCGCATCTTGGCGCCGGACGAGGAACTGCCCGAGCACGCTGTTTTCTTGTCCGTCTTCGACCAGCCGCAGATCGGCGAGCGTCTCCCCGGCGGCGACGGGCAGCGTGAAGGCCAAGTCGTCCGGGGTATTGGGGTCGCCGTCGGTAATCACGTGGATGGCGTTGTCCGCGCCGGCGGCGGGTAGCGCCGCGCCGAATGAAACGAGGCCGGCACAGGCCAGGCGGAAGATCAGGGTATGTAGGCGTAGCTTCATGGCCGTCTCCTATTCCGCGCCGACGCCGGTGAGGCTTTGCAGCCGCCCCAGGGCGTCGTAGGCGCGGCTGAGGCTCTTGGCCAGAGCCCCGGCCGGATCGTAAGTATCCTCGCCGATGCGCTTGCCAAGTCCGTCGAGGGTATAGGCGATATGGTCGCCGGCGCCGTCCGCCACATTCGTGAGGCGATGGGCGGCGTCGTAGGTGTAAGCGACCAAGCGGCCGTCCGGCAAGGTCACCTGGATGACCTGGCCGACACCGTCGTAGGCGTAGGCGGTGGTCTCGCCGCCAACGTCGCGGGACGTCAGCCGCCCGCGCGGATCGTAAGCCAGCGTTGTGAGCACCCCGTTGGGATCGATGACGGACAAGGGCCTGCCGTTCGGATCGTAGGCGGTATAGCGGGTGGTTTGCCCGAGCGGATTGGTCACGCTGGCGAGATTGCCCTGCGCATCGTAGGTGTAGCTCGTGACATCGGCCACATCGGTGCGCGGGCCGTCGGCGCTGAGGACTTGGCCGTATTGATTGTAGGTATAGCGCCAAGAACGGCTGGCGCCGCTGGCGGTGTCGGTGACGGTCTTGACCAGCAGGTTGCCCTGGGCATCGTAACTGTAATCGGTTGTCCGTCCCGGTTCGGCCACCCGCACCGGCAGCCGGTAAGCGGGATGCCAGGCGGTGGTGATCGTCCGCGCCTGGGGCGTGCCAACGGCCTCGGTGCGGCTCAATTCCAGGTTCCTCGTCAGGTCGTAGGTATAGGTCGTGGTGATGCCGTTGAAGTCGGTGCGCGAGGCAATGTTGCCGTTGGCGTCGTAGGTGACGGCGCTGGCGGCTGGGCCGCAGCCGGCACCGCCGGGCTGGCTGGCACCGGTGCTCTTGGCAACGCCGAGGATGATGGCAAAAGTACGCGTGCGCTCAGCACCCAGCGGATCGGTGACGGTGGTACTGCCGTCAGCATTGTAGGTGAGGCTGTAACTGTCGGCGCCTCCAGCGTGTTGGGTAAGGGTAGCCCGCTCCTGGCTATCGTAGGCATAGGTAGAAAAACGCTGACCATTCTCGTCTACGATGCCAGTCAGGGCGAATGGGAAGGCGGTATTCTCATACAGGTAAGTACGCACCTTTCCGTCCGGGTAGGTCACGGAAACCAATCTGCCGTTACTGTCCTTTTGGTAAGTGTAAACCCCGCCCGCCGCATCGGTAATCGTGCGGTTGTTGCTGCTGTCGTAAGCCAGCGTCAGTGTTCGGCCAAAGGGGTCGGCGATGTGCGTGGTTGAGCCGGACGGGCTGACCGTCCAGAACCAGCCGCCCGGCAGCGCGATCTTGCGTAGCGTCCCGTCCGCGGCATAGGTTTCCACCTGGCCGTCGCTTTTCGTGTATTGCCAGCCGGTCGTGGCACCGGAACTGTTCACTGACTGCTGCAACTTGCCGGTCACGTCCGCATCGGACACCCAGGCGCCGTTTTGCAGAGCAAACGTATATTGCTTGTTTTCGGGGCGGCCGACATAGGCTCTCGTTAGAACGGTGCTGGGGTTTGTTACTTTGTAGGATTCCCAGTCCAGTACCCAGTCGTAACCGATCGAACTGTTGCTGCTACTGATGCTGTTGTAGGCGCGGGTGATTTTAAGAGGATGATCGCCGCCCCCGATATAGTCCGTCTCGGCTTGGAACTTGTTGCCGGTTTTGGAGTTGATTGGGTTGCCCTCCAGGACACAGGGGCAGGTTGTGCAGCCGCCACGGTTTTTGGGTTCGTCGACTGGGGGTGGCGGTGAAGGTGGCTCACCCGTACAAATCCACGGAGGATCAACAGAAAGAGAATAACCAGCAGAACAACCAGGGAAACCATACGTAGATCCTACAATAACCCCATTTTTTTGACATGAAAAAATAGGATAAAACGCATCAGTACCCCTACCACTATCAAAAGCAATAGAGCCTGGATAAAAAGAGGCACACGAAGCCGTAGCAGATGTAACAACTTCGCTGCCATTGCCAACCACCCAAAAAACAACGGTCGGAGGAATAACAGCAGCATAAACATTCGATGTAAACATGAAAAAAACAATAATCAGGCGGTAAAAATTAACCATGATGCTTCTCGCATGGCGAGAATTGAGGTTCCCCCGAAAAATAGTCTTCCAAGGGTGACGTAAAATAGACGTTACTTTGGAAAGGAAGACGATGAAGATACCGAAGCAGGAATACACGGCCGAGTTCAGGGAACTGGCGGTCAAGCGAGTCTTGGCAGGGCTGACGCCCGGAGCGGCGGCCAAGGAGCCGGGGCTGAACGAGCAGACCTTGCGCAACGGGGTCAAGGCGGCGGAATCTGGCAAGCTCAACGGGCCGGGGGCGAAGCCGGTCACGCCGGAGCAGATGGAGCTATCCCGGCTGCGGGCAGAGAACATCCGGCTCAAGCGGGAGAACGAAATCCTAAAAAAAGCGACGGCGTACTTTGCGAAGATAAAACATGAATCTGCACACGAAGGGTAATTAGGTCGTCGCAAATCTGGAACACAGCGCAAAGCGCCCAATGATTTCTGCCTGTCCATTCATCCTCCCCGATGTTTGAACGTGTTTAGCGGATTATTGCTGTCTTTTTGCTACGCTCGCCATGCCCGCAGAATCGAATGCAGCGCGCATCTTCCCCGGCGCTCGGCTTCTTAGAGCTGCTCGCACTGGGGTGGAACTGTTCATGCTGGGGGATATTCCGGCCCTCTAACGGGGCCTGGACTAGGATGGGCCGCGACGGGCGGCCTAAGCGGGCCAGCGGCGGATTCCATTCTTGTGGTTAGGCCATTGTCATGGCCCGGTTCAGACTTGTCAATTGGATTTTTGTTACGCTTAGATGTCAGCGGTCTTTGCGCAACGCTAGCTGCACTTGAGAGCGGAAGAGCCCGGTCTATTTGCCGATCCAGCGGAAGCCAAACGACGACATCCTGTCCTGCGGAAGGCCATAGTGGCTTAACTGTCGGTTCCAGGCAATGTAATCCGCCAGCAACGGTGGATTTTTTTATTGCGGAAGTCCTCGGGGACGGTGCGCTGGGATATTTCTTCCACCCGGCAAGGGGCCTGGGCTTCCGCCTGGAAGCGGATGGTGCGCAGGTTGGTGGAAAAAAACAGTTCGCCGTCCGGGCCGAGCAGTTTCAGGCAGTCGTTGATGAGGCGCGGATGGTCGTTTTGGACGTCGAGCACGCCCTGCATTTTCTTCGAGTTGGAGAAGGAAGGCGGGTCCATCACGATCAGGTCGTAGCGCTCGCCGCGCTGCACGGCGCCGGCCAGGAAGGCGAAGACATCGGCGCGCACCAGGCGGTGGCGGTTCAAGTCCATGCCGTTGAGTTCGAAATTGCGCTTGGCCCATTCCTGGTAGGTGTTGGAGAGGTCCACCGTGATGGATTCCCGCGCGCCGCCCGCCGCCGCATAGACGGTAAAGCTGCCGGTGTAGGCGAAGAGGTTGAGGAAGCGCTTGCCCGCCGCCCGTTCCTGCATCATGCGGCGGGTGACGCGGTGATCGAGAAACAAGCCGGTGTCGAGATAGGCGCTCAGGTTGACCCAGAAGCGGTGGCCCCGTTCTTCGACGATGATGTCCTCGCCGCTGCTTCCCGTTTTTTCGTATTGCGCCAGGCCGCGCTGGCGCGCCCGTTGTTTGAATACGATATGCTCGGCGGGGAGTTCCAAGACTTCAGCGGTGGCGGCGCATACGGCGTTCACCCAGGCGGCGTGTTCTTCTTCGGTTTGCGGATAGGCGGTGGCGAATTCTTGGACATGGGCGCGGTCGTGGTAGATGTCCACGGCCAGCGGAAATTCGGGAATGTCGCGGTCGTATACCCGGTAACAGCGCAAACCTTGCCGCCGAGCCCACTTTCCCCAGTGGCGGGCATTTTTGCGCAAGCGATTGCTATAGGAGGCGGTGTCGGTCATGGCGATGCGAAGAAATACGGCCTAGAGGGGGAGGTATTTTGGCATACAAGGGCGGCTGCGAACAATGGCGCTCGGCGGGGGCGAGGGGCTACAATAGCGCACTCAACGATACTCTAAGGAATGGCTATGCCCTTACATCAAAAAGAACAAGAAATCGCCATGCTGCGCTCGGAGTTGGAAATGTTGATGAACGAACGGCTCAATTTGCTGCGCATTGCCGGCGCGGCGGCGGCGTTCGTCGCCGAGCTGGACGCCGAAGCCCTGCCCGAAACCTCGCTGCAGGCGGCCGATTTGCTGTCGGAGTTTCTCAATCAGGCGTCGGAAGAAACCATCCGCGATGCGCTCGAAGTCGTGAAGGTGCATA
>JAIOJO010000096.1 GCA_019911985.1 Sulfuricellaceae bacterium
TTGTTCATCGGCTCGCAGCTTCGCTCCCCGCTTCCTTCCCACATTCGGTCGCCCTCATGCAGTTGCGCTTCGCTTCGTTCGCTGTGATCAACTTACGGTGGGACTTGCACCCACAGGAGTGCGCCCATGCTGGGCGCACCAATAAAAAAACGGAGCCGAAAGGCTCCGTTTTCAAATCCAAGGTCGGCTTTAACAGCCGCCAGGTAGCTTACGCTGCCTGGATATTGGAGGCTTGCTTGCCCTTAGGACCTTGAGTCACTTCGAAGGAGACGCGCTGGCCTTCCTTCAGGGTTTTGAAGCCGCCCATTTGAATCGCGGAGAAGTGCGCGAACAAATCGTCGCCGCCTTCGTCAGGAGTAATGAAGCCAAAACCTTTAGAATCGTTGAACCATTTTACAGTACCGAGTGCCATTTATATCTTCCTCAACAAAAAAGGGGAGTATCCCCATGTTCGCTTGAATTTCAAGACTGCAAACGGCAAAACCGGTAGTGCATAAAACTTGAAACCAAACTCCAAACTGCCTTTTACGCCTTAAATTAAAACGCGTCAACTAAATATTGCATTTAACCCCCTTTTATCGTTCTAAGCCGCGCCATTGCGGGCGTTTAAAGCAATCGCGGCGCGCGCGCCGAAGCCGTAAACAAACCGCCATAAATCCACGGCTTGCCCGCCGTCCGCTACGCCGGCAAACGGGCGGACTCCGCCATGCGCCGGATTTCCGGCAGGCACGACCCGCATTGCGTGCCACACTTGAGGCTTTCCTGTATCCCCGGCACATCCTGCCCCGATTCCAAGGCCTCCCGGATGGCTATGTCCGACACATTGAGGCAATTGCACACCACGCGCCCGGGTTTGGTCGCGCCGTCGGGAAGCACGCCGCCGGGAGACAGCAACCAGCGGCCTAGCGCCTCAACCGGCTGGCCTTCGGCCATCAAGCCCTTCAACCATTCGCCGGCCGCCGTGTCGCCGCCCAGACGGACGGCTTCCAGCTTGCCCTCACGCACGCAAATGCGCTTGCTGATGCCGCGCCGGGCATCGGAGTAGGCGAATGCCGCCGTATCGTCCATTTCCAGCAGCCGGTCTAGTTCCCGCAGCGCGCTCTCCTCAAGCGGAGACGCGGCAGCGGCCTGGAATACCAGGAGCGGCCGGCCTTGCCCGAACAGCGTCGCGCTGGCGAACGGGAAGCGCTCCAGCAAGGGCCGCACCGCCAGCAGGTAGCCGGCGGCATTGCCGGCGCGTAACACGGTCAGACGCCACGGCAGTTCGATTTTCTCCACGGCCACCGCCGCGTGTTTCAGTTCCGGCTGCAAGGACTCCGCGTCCCGCGCCGATGTCGTCAGGCCGTTAGCCCCATGCCCAGACACGAATGCGGCACCCCAGTGCATCGGCACAAACACTTGGCCGGGATGCGACTCCGCCACGGCGCGGGCCTTGAGCACCATCTTGCCGCGGCGGCTGGCGATATTCACCAAGTCGCCGTCTGCCAAGTTGCGGCATGCCATGTCGTGCGGGTTCATGTCGAGCAGCGGTTCCGGCGCATGGCCGTAAAGTTTCGCCACTTGGCCGGTACGGCTCATGCCATGCCATTGGTCGCGCAGGCGGCCGGTATTCAAACGCAGGGGGTAATCGGCGTCCGGCTCTTCCGCCGTCGCTTGGTAGGGCGAAGCAACGAAGCGCGCCCGGCCGTCCGGCGTGGCGAAAACCCCGTCCCGGTATAGACGCGCCGCACCGCCTTGCGCGCCCTCCGGGAAAGGCCATTGTTGCGGCCCTTCGCGCTCCAGCATGGCATAAGACAAACCGGTGATGTCCAAATCCCGCCCCCGCGTCAACTCGCGAAACTCGTCGAAAATTTGCTCGCTGTTGCGATAGGGGAAAAGCGCCTCCGCCGGTTTGCCGCATAATCGCCCGTAGCGGCGCGCGAAATCCGCGACGATTTCCCAGTCCGCCCGCGCCTCTCCCGGCGGCGGCAGCGCCGCCTGGATGCGGCTGATGCAGCGTTCCGAATTCGTCATCGTTCCGCTCTTTTCCGGCCATGTGGCGGCGGGCAGCAGCACGTCGGCATAAGCCGCTGTTTCGGTGGTTCCCCAGGCCTCCTGCAACACCACCAAGTCGACCCGTTCCAGCGCAGCCCTGACCAAGGCCTGGTTCGGCAAGGATTGGGCGGGATTGGTGCAGGCTATCCACAAGGCCTTTATTTCCCCCCGCGCCGCCGCCTCGAACAGCTCCAGCGCGGTTTTTCCCGGCGGCTCCGGCAAGCGGTCTATGCCCCAAAAGCGGGCCACTTCGGCGCGATCGGCGAAATCGTTGAGATTGCGGTGACCGGGTAGCAGCGTGGCCATCGTCCCGGTTTCGCGCCCGCCCATTGCGTTGGCCTGCCCGGTCAGCGAGAGCGGCCCGGCGCCGGGCTTGCCGATCTGCCCGGTGGCCAAGTGCAGGTTGATCAGCGCGGTATTTTTTGCCGTGCCGTGGATCGACTGGTTGAGTCCCTGACAATACAGCGACAGCGTGGCCGGTGACGAACCGAACCACTTGGCGGCGAGGACAATATCCGCCTCCGGCACGCCGCAGATGCCGGACACCGTTCGTGGCGTGTATTCCCGCACCGCCTCCTTGAGCGCGGCGAACCCGCGGGTATGGTCGCGGATAAAACCGGGAGCGATCAAGCCCTCCCACACCAGCACGTGCAGCATACCGTTGAACAAGGCCACGTCGGTCCCCGGCAAGAGCGCCAGGTGCAAATCGGCCGCCGCGGCGGTATCGGTGCGGCGCGGATCGGCCACGATAAGCTTCAGATCGGGGTTGGCCGCCCGCGCCTCTTCGATGCGCCGGAACAGCACGGGATGGGCATAAGCCGTATTCGAGCCCGCGATGAACAAACACGCCGTCCGGTGAATGTCTTCATAGCAAGCGGGCGGCGCATCCGCCCCCAGAGTGGCCTTATAACCGGCCACGGCGGAAGACATGCACAGGCGTGAATTGGTGTCGATGTTGCCGCTGCCGATGAAGCCCTTCATCAGCTTGTTGGCGACGTAATAGTCCTCGGTGAGCAACTGGCCGGAGACGTAGAAAGCCACGGCATCGGGGCCGTGTTCGGCGATCACCTGCTGGAAGCGTTGCGCGACGCTGTCGAGCGCGGCATCCCAGGTGACGCGCTGGCCGTCGATTTCCGGGTGCAGCAGGCGGTCATCCAGGCTCAGGGTCTCGCCCAGCGCCGCGCCCTTGGAGCAAAGA
>JAIOJO010000097.1 GCA_019911985.1 Sulfuricellaceae bacterium
CCCTACGGGACGGGGTTTTGCGGGCGCCGGGCGGTGTCGCTCGACGCTTGTGTGGAACGACCACACCGCGCGCCTCGCTTCGTGCCCGGCATCCCGCAAAAACCCGTCGCGACCCCGTGCGACTTAATCAGAGGCTCCTTAATCCAAATCAATGACAAGAGCCGCCGCTTCGGTTATAAATTCGCTACGAAAATAGTGTGAGCGACGATATGCAACTATCCATTTGGCGCACCTTCAGCGCCGCCCCGCATCGGGTGATGTTTTTCGCCGGCGGGCTGCAGGGTATCCTGGCGCTGGCGTGGTGGCTGGCCGATCTCGGCGGGCGTTACGGCGGGTTCTATCCGCCTATCGCGTGGACTTTGCCGCCGATCTGGGGGCACGCTTTTCTGATGCTGTACGGCTTTTTCCCCTTTTTCATTTTCGGTTTCCTGATGACCGCCGCGCCCAATTGGGTCAACGGCGGCAAGGTTGAGGCGCGCTTCTACGTGCCGGCCTTTTTCGGCATGGCGGGCGGCATCGCCTTGTTTTACGCCGGGCTGGCGCTGGCCAAACCGCTGGCGGAGCTGGGCGTTGCACTGTATTTGGCGGGCTTTCTGATCGGTTGGTACGCGCTGCTGAAAATCGTCGCGCTGAGCCCCCACCCCGACAAGCGCCACGCGCTGACGGTGATCGCCGTAGTCTTCGTCGGCTGGCTGGGCGCGGCGGCCTACCTGGCCTGGCTGCTGGGCGGCAGCTACGCCATGCTGCGCTTCGCGGTGTTCGGCGGGCTGTGGTTTTTCCTGCTGCCCACCTTCGTTTCGGTCAGCCACCGCATGATTCCCTTCTTTTCCAGCGTAGTGCTGCCCGCTTACACGATGCGCCGCCCCTACTGGGCCTTGTTCGCGCTGCTCGGCGGGATGCTGGCCCACGGCCTGCTGGAGCTGAACGGTGGCCAAGCCTGGCTGTGGCTGGCGGATGCGCCGATGGCGCTGGTCGCGCTGTATCTGTCGTTGGCGTGGCGCATAGCGCAAAGTTTTCAAATACGCTTGCTGGCGGTATTGCACCTGGGCTTTTTCTGGCTGTTCCTGGCTCTCGCTTTGTATTCCGCGCAAAGCCTGCTGGTGTTCGTTTCGGGGCGGCCTGTCCTCGGCATGGCGCCGCTGCACGCGCTGACCATAGGCTATTTCGCGTCCATGGTGCTGGGCATGGTGTCCCGCGTCACGCTGGGCCATTCCGGCCGGCCCTTGGTGGCGGACACGCCGACTTGGCTGCTGTTCCTGGCCTTCCAGGCCACAGCGCTGCTGCGCATCCTGGCCGACACGCCGCTGGTTTTCAGCCCCGGCGCCTTCTATTTGCTGGCGGCGGCCGTTTGGCTGGCTTGTTTTTCGTTCTGGGGTTTGAAATACTTGCCCGCCTACCTGCGTCCGCGAGTGGACGGCAAGGAAGGCTGATGAAGGAATTAAATGCGATGAACCCTGCCGATTCCCCTTTCGACTTGGACCAGGAGCGCGCCTACCGGGAATGGCGCGAGCGCAAGCTGGAGAACTACCCCTCCCGCCTGGAGCAATTGCTGGTCGAGGTGGCCGACCCGCGCGCTCCGACGGCCGCCGAGCATGAGGCCGTGCTGGACTTGTGCCGCAAAACCAATATGGCGATCTACGTCTCGCCGATGGGCGTCCGCGCGGACAAGGATATTCCCCGTTTGTTCGGCCTGAGCTTCGGCCTGGAACGGCTGGATACCCATCTGATGGCGGACGAGGACGGCCTGTCCGAACTCACCGTCTCCGGCAGCGGAGGCAAGGGGGATTTCATTCCCTACACCGACCGCCCGATACGCTGGCATACCGACGGCTATTACAATGCGCCGGAACGGCAGATTCGCTCCGTGCAGTTGTACTGCGTGCAGCGGGCGGAGGAAGGCGGGGACAACCAGTTGCTGGATCACGACATCGCCTACATCCGCTTGCGCGACGAGAACCCGGAACACATCCGGGCGCTGATGCAGCCCGACGCGATGATTATCCCGGCGCGCATGGACGAGGACGGCGAAGCCCGGCCCGACCAAGGTGGGCCGGTGTTCTCGCTGCTGCCGGACTCGGGCAGCCTGCACATGCGCTACACCGCGCGCACCCGCAGCATCGCCTGGAAGCAGGACGCCGCCACGCTGGCCGCCGTCGCCGCACTGGAGAAAATCCTCGCCGAACCTTCGCCCTATATCTTCCAGGGCCGCCTGGAACCGGGCATGGGTTTGATTTGCAACAATGTGCTGCACGACCGCAGCGGCTTTCGCGATAGCCCGCAACACAAGCGCCTGATCTACCGCGCGCGCTATTACGA
>JAIOJO010000098.1 GCA_019911985.1 Sulfuricellaceae bacterium
ATTTCCAGGGATTCGGCGGCAGTAATCACGTCGGCAGGCTTGCCATGCTCGAATAATTTGGTAATGTGTTTGAAGATGATCCGGTGATCCTGACGATAAAAATCCTCACCGCGAAGCACGTCAGCGATACGATCCCACGCATTGTTGTCTAATAACAGGCCGCCCAGCACCGATTGCTCAGCCTCGACGGAATTAGGTGGGACTTTGATCGCGGCGAGTTGTTCGTCGTTCATAGTAAGTTGCCAATAGTAAAGAGGTAGGCTATCAAATGGAAAAGGCAGCTTCAAGCTGCCTTTTCGTTTAACTTATCAGTCAAGCACTTAAGCGCTTGGTTCCTGAGGTTCTTCTTTGCGCTCTACCGGAGCCGGCGGCTCAAGCATCGCCTTCATACTAAGACGCAGGCGGCCTTTCTCGTCGGCCTCCAACACCTTGACTTTCACCTGCTGGCCTTCCTTCAGGTGATCGGCCACGGCATTGACCCGCTCATGAGCAATCTGGGAAATATGCAGCAAGCCATCTTTACCCGGCAACACGCTAACGATCGCACCGAAGTCCAGTAATTTCAAAACGGTACCCTCATACACCTTACCTACCTCAACCTCAGCGGTGATGTCGTGAATACGTTGCTTGGCAATCTCGCCGGCTTCGGAACTCATGCACGAAATGGTCACAGTGCCGTCTTCGTTGATGTCGATAATAGTACCGGTCTCTTCAGTCAATGCACGGATCACTGCGCCGCCCTTACCGATCACGTCGCGAATTTTTTCCGGATTAATCTTCATGGTGATCATGCGTGGCGCGTTGGAAGATACTTCAATACGGGAAGATGGCATCGCTTGTTTCATAATGCCCAAAATGTGCATACGACCTTCTTTTGCCTGATTCAGCGCGACATCCATAATTTCCTTGGTAATGCCAAGAATTTTGATGTCCATCTGCAAGGCGGTAACACCCTTTTCCGTACCGGCAACCTTAAAGTCCATGTCGCCAAGATGGTCCTCGTCGCCAAGAATATCCGTCAACACAGCAAAACGGTTACCCTCCTTGATCAAACCCATGGCGATACCCGCCACATGATCCTTAAGAGGAACGCCGGCATCCATCAAGGACAAGCAGCCGCCACATACCGAGGCCATAGAACTAGAACCGTTGGATTCGGTGATTTCCGACACGACCCGCATGGTATAAGCAAAATCCTCCGCTTTCGGAAGAACGGCAACCAATGCACGCTTGGCCAAACGGCCATGACCGATTTCGCGGCGTTTAGGGGTTCCGACACGACCGGTTTCGCCGGTGGAATACGGCGGGAAGTTGTAATGCAGAATGAAGCGATCTTTGTATTCGCCCTGTAGCGCGTCGATGATCTGCTCGTCACGGCCTGTCCCTAGCGTGGAAATCACCAAAGCCTGGGTTTCGCCCCGCGTGAACAAGACCGAACCATGCGTGCGAGGCAACACGCCGGTGCGGATGGTAATCGGGCGCACGGTTCGGGTGTCGCGGCCATCGATACGCGCTTCGCCGGCCAGAATCTGACCGCGCACGATCTTGGATTCCAGGCTTTGAAATACATCCTTCACTTGATTGGCTCGGGAGGTGTCGCAACCTTCGGTTATCAGTTCGACGACAATGCGATTGCGCACAGCATCCACCTGATCCATGCGCGATTGCTTCTGCTTGACCTTATAAGCCTGAATCAAATCAGCTTCGGCAAGTTGGGCCACTTTAGCGATCAGTTCAGAATCTTCAGCCGGAGGCGCCCAATCCCATGGAGTAGCGGCAACTTCGTCGGCCAATTCGTTGATGGCATTAATAACCGCCTGCATTTGATCATGACCGAAGACCACAGCACCCAGCATCACGTCTTCGGGCAATTCAAGCGCTTCCGATTCCACCATCAACACGGCCGTACTAGTACCGGCAACGACCAAATTGAGTTCGGACGGGCCGTTCAACTCACTGGCTGTCGGGTTTAACACATAGTTGCCGTCAATATAGCCGACACGAGCCGCGCCAATCGGGCCCTGGAAAGGAATACCGGAAATAGCCAAGGCTGCGGAGGCGCCAATCATGGCGGTAATATCCGCATCGATTTCGGGATCGGACGACATCACGGTCGCGACGATTTGAACTTCGTTGTAAAACCCTTCGGGGAACAGCGGACGCAAAGGACGGTCAATCAATCGCGAAGTTAAAATTTCTTTTTCGGAGGGACGGCCTTCGCGCTTGAAAAATCCACCGGGGATCTTGCCCGCCGCATAGGTACGTTCCTGATAATCTACGGTAAGTGGAAAGAAATCCTGGCCAGGCTTGACATCCTTGACCCCGACGGCGCTAACCAGCACCACCGTATCCCCCATACTCACCATCACGGCACCATGAGCCTGGCGCGCGATCTCTCCTGTTTCCAAAGTCACCTGGTGGCGACCATAGGCAAAACTCTTCTTGATTTGATTCAAAGCCTTTTCCTTTGCATATTATGCTGTCAGCGAATTATCGAGCCTGGCACCGTGGGCACGCCTGTGCGACGCTATACCGGCCCCTACAACCGCCCTTACTACAAAAATTACTTGCGCAGACCCAAACGCTGAACCAGCGAACGATAACGATCGGCATTCTTGCGCTTGAGATAATCAAGCAACTTACGGCGCTTACTCACGAGACGCAATAAGCCGCGGCGGGAGTGATGGTCCTTTACGTGAATCTTGAAATGACCGGTCAGCTCGTTGATGCGCGTCGTCATCAGCGCAACTTGGACTTCGGGGGAACCGGTATCGGCCTTTGCGGTTTGATACTCCTGCACAACCTGTGCTTTTTGGGTGCTGTCTAACGACATAAAAAACTCCTAGTCTACAAATTCAAAAAGGGAGTATTTTACCTGTCAACCGCCTACTTTCACAAGCAATTCTGCAAGTTATATATTCAGCCAGTATTTTTTACCGTTCCGCCCTATGCACCACTAGGCGTTTGGGCGCTACTCGGCCTTCTTCGGTAATAACACCCAAGCCGATAAACATCTGATTCTCATCGTAGAGCCGAACCATGCCTGACACCTCTTGCGGCCCCGGCCATACAGCTTGACCCTGTTGCAAGTAATAGGCGCTGTCTACGTTTAAGTCGACACGAGGGAAGTCGGTCAGTAAAGAATCAGGGGACAGTAGCAATGCATCCCTTTGCATGGCATCCATAGCCTCCAACTGATCCAGCGTCCACGCCCTATCGATATTTAAGCTCCCGATAGCCGTTCGCCGCAAGGATTGAAGATGAGCTCCACAACCTAATGCTTCGCCGATATCTTCGGCTAGGGTTCGAACATACGTGCCCTTGCTGCAAGCTACAGTAAATTTTATCAAGTCGCCGTTACGCTCATTCACTTCTAGGCTATAAATGGTGACATTGCGCGGCTGACGCTCAATTTCCACGCCAGCGCGAGCATAGTGATACAAGGCCTTGCCCTGATGCTTAAGAGCCGAATACATAGGGGGTATCTGACTTATTTTTCCGGTAAATCGGGAGATCGTTTCATCCAAAAGATGATCGTTATACGTCACCTTACGCTGGCGCAGAATTTCGCCCTCAATATCGCCCGTAGCGGTAGTAATACCAAGACGCATAACCGCCTGATAAGTTTTATCGGAGTCCAGCAGGAATTGGGAGAACTTAGTAGCCTCACCCAGGCACACGGGCAACAGGCCAGTAGCAAAGGGATCTAGATTACCGGTATGGCCAGCTTTCTCGGCTTGATAGAGGCGTTTCACCTGCTGCAAAGCGCCATTGGAACTTATGCCAGCGGGCTTATCCAGCAGCAAAACGCCCGTGATGTGCCTCTTGACCCGCCTAAACTGCAAAATTATGACTCGCTGTCAGAAGAATGGCCTTTGCTGTCGCTACTCACTGCCTCGTCGATTAGCCGGCTCAACTTAACACCGCGCTCAACCGATGTATCGTACTCAAAGTGCAGTTGCGGCATAGTGCGCAATTTGATCCTCTGAGACAACTCGCTACGTAAAAAACCAGCAGCGTGCTGCAAGGCGTCACCCGCTTGCTCCGCGAGCGAGCTATCCCCTAGCAAGGTAAAGAACACTTTGGCGTGCGACAAATCTTTAGTCACCTCGACATCGGTAATCGTAACCAGGCCAATACGAGGATCTTTAAGTTCCGTCCGAATAATATCGGACAGATCACGTTGGATCTGTTCGGCCACGCGCCGTGCACGGGGAAAATCTTTAGGCATAATGAATAATCTAGAAAGATCCCGATAGAGATACGCTTGCTTTATGGCAAGCGTATCTACAACTGGACAAAATTACAGAGAACGGGCCACTTCGACCATTTCGAACACTTCAAGCTTATCGCCGACCTCAATATCGTTGAAGTTTTTGAGCGACAAACCACACTCGAAGCCGGTTTTAACTTCCTTGACATCATCCTGGAAACGCTTGAGCGAATCCAGCTCGCCCGTATGCACGACTACGTTGTTGCGTAATAAACGAACCTGCGAGCCGCGCTTGACGACGCCTTCAAGGACATAACAACCCGCCACGGCACCTACCTTAGTAATCCGGAAAACCTGACGAATTTCCACCAGACCAAGCACTTGCTCCTTGCGGTCTGGCGACAACATGCCGGATAGCGCGGCCTTAACTTCATCAACGGCCTCGTAGATGATGTTGTAGTAACGCACATCAACCCCGGAATTATCGATTAGCTTGCGTGCCGTGGCATCAGCTCGCGTATTGAATCCTATAACTACGGCCTTGGATGCCAAGGCCAGGTTGATGTCCGACTCGCTGATCGCACCCACTCCACTGTGGATAATATTGACCTTGACCTCATCGGTAGACAGCTTGCTCAAGGATTGCGCCAAGGCCTCGTAGGAGCCCTGCACATCCGTCTTGATGACGAGGGGGAGCATCTTAACTCCCTCCTCACCCATATTTTCAAATATATTCTCGAGC
>JAIOJO010000099.1 GCA_019911985.1 Sulfuricellaceae bacterium
GCTTCAACCAGGGTTGCATCGACAACGATCGGGAATTGTCAGAAGGATTTCAACGCCTATTAAATAGCGGGCGGATTTGGGAAATGCCCGGGGATTGCATCCGTGAGGCGCTCCGCCTAATCGATAGCGGCCTGTGCTATGCGCCCGGCCAGCTATACGGCAGCTAGACACTGGTGCGCTATGCCACGCGGCTACCCCACAGATCATGCGAGTCGGCGTCGGTCACTCTCACCTCGAACATATCGCCCGGGCTAACACTCTGGCTCTCGCCGTCGACGAAAACCATACCATCGATCTCCGGTGCGTCGGCCATGCTGCGGGCGATAATTCCATCCTCATCCACCTCGTCCACCATCACCGTCAAGCTTCGGCCGATTTTGGCTCGCAACTTGGCTGCGCTAATACTTTCCTGCAATTCCATTAAACGCGCCTGACGCTCCAGCTTCAGCTCTTCCGGCACATGCCCGCTTAATGCGTTGGCGGCAGCTCCGTCCACAGCCGAGTAGGCGAAACACCCAACCCGATCCAACTGCGCCTCTTCTAGGAAGCTCAGCAGCTTTTCAAAATCCTGCTCGGTCTCCCCGGGAAAACCGACAATAAAGGTGCTGCGTATCGTCAAGTCAGGACACGTGGCGCGCCACTGGCGAATATGGGCCAAAGCGTTTTCGCCGCCGGCTGGCCGCTTCATCGCTTTGAGTATTTTCGGGCTTGCGTGCTGCAAGGGCACATCGAGATAGGGCAGAATTTTGCCTTCGGCCATAAACGGAATAAGGCGATCCACATGGGGATAAGGATACATATAATGCAGCCGCACCCAGACGCCCAACTCGCCCAAAGCGGCGGTCAATTCCGTGATATGCGTCCTGAGCGGCTTGCCCTGCCAAAAGCCGCTGCGGTACTTCATATCCATGCCATAGGCGGCGGTATCCTGGGCGATCACCAGCAGCTCCTTGACCCCGGCTTTCGCCAAACTCTCGGCCTCCTGCATGACCTCATGTACCGGGCGGCTCACTAAGGTACCGCGCAGCGACGGGATAATGCAAAAGGTACAGTGGTGATTGCAGCCTTCGGAAATTTTCAGATACGCATAGTGTTTCGGCGTCAAGCGTATGCCGTGATCCGGAATCAGGCTGGTATAAGGATCATGGGGCTGGGGCAAGTGCCGATGAACCGCTTGCATAACCTCCTGCAGGGCATGGGGACCCGTCACCGCCAGTACGCGGGGATGCGCCTCCAGCACCACCCCTTCGCGTGCGCCCAGGCAGCCGGTGACGATCACCTTGCCGTTTTCCGTCAAAGCTTCGCCGATGGCATCCAAGGATTCCGCTACCGCGGCATCGATAAAACCGCAGGTATTGACCACGACCAAATCGGCATCCTGATAACTAGGCGAAATGGCATAGCCTTCGGCTCGCAGGCGCGTGATGATTTGTTCCGAATCCACCAGCGCTTTGGGGCAGCCGAGGGAAACCATACCGATACTTTTGGATTTAGACATAAATGCTTAAACAGTGAAGAAACTGTGTTGGAAAAACCATGCCCATCGAGGCCGGAATGGGATTTTATAAGAAAGGCCCTTATACTGTCGAAATGTATATCGTTGCTATTGGCTGGCTCTATGTCACGCTCATGATGGCGGCGACGGAAAGCAGCATCGTCGCCGGCATCATGAGCTTTCTTTTCTATGGGCTGCTTCCGGCAGCCCTATTCGTATGGCTGCTCGGCACGCCGCAACGGCGGCGTTCAGCCATGGCCGCCAAACAACAAGCCGGTGAGCCAGATCGAAGCGATACCCAGGCCGATTAGCATCACTTGCTGCAAAGTCGCTTTCAATTCGACCCGTTTGTGCAAGCCGGGGATCAAGTCCGCCACCGCCACATAAATCATGCTCGCTGCGGCTATCCCCAGCAAATAGGAAATCCATCCGCGCAAGTCCTGCAGCGCAAAATAGGCGATGACGCCGCCCAACGCCATGGCCAGACTAGACACTAAATTCATCACGAAAGCGCGGCCACGGCTATAGCCGGAGTGGAGCAAAATAAGAAAATCGCCGACTTCCTGCGGGATTTCGTGGGCGATAATCGCCAGCGCCGTCACGATACCCAATTGGGTATCAACCAGAAACGCCCCGGCCACGATGACGC
>JAIOJO010000100.1 GCA_019911985.1 Sulfuricellaceae bacterium
GCTTCGCCGCCGAATTTCTTCGACAATATCGTGGTGATCGCCGCTGTCAGCGTCGTCTTCCCATGGTCTACGTGACCAATCGTTCCCACGTTCACGTGCGGTTTCGTCCGCTCAAACTTGCCTTTTGCCATGATCGTTTCCCTAAATTAGCTAAAAATTATTTCTTGCTCATGATCGCTTCAGCAACATGCTTAGGCGCCTCGGAGTAATGCTTAAATTCCATCGAATAGGTTGCACGGCCCTGGGTAGCGGAACGCAACGCGGTGGAATAACCGAACATCTCGGACAACGGCACCTCGGCCTTGATGATTTTACCGGAAGCGATGTCATCCATACCCTGGATCATGCCGCGACGCGAGGACAAATCGCCCATCACATCACCCATATAGTCTTCCGGCGTCTCGACCTCGACCGCCATCATCGGCTCCAATAGCACCGGATCGGCTTTGCGCATGCCATCTTTGAACGCCATGGAAGCGGCCATTTTGAACGCATTTTCATTGGAATCCACGTCGTGGTAGGAACCGTCGAACAGCGTTACTTTTACATCGACCACCGGGAATCCGGCCAAAACACCGTTCGGCAAGGTGTCCTGCAAGCCTTTATCGACAGCCGGAATGTATTCGCGGGGAACGGATCCGCCCTTGATTGCGTCGATGAATTCGTAACCCTTGCCCGTTTCGTTGGGCTCCATTTTGAGCCACACGTGACCGAATTGACCGCGGCCGCCGGACTGCTTAACAAATTTGCCTTCCACTTCGACCGCTTTGCGGATCGCTTCGCGGTAGGCAACCTGGGGAGCACCGACATTCGCTTCGACGCCAAACTCGCGCTTCATGCGGTCAACAATAATTTCCAAGTGCAATTCGCCCATGCCGGAAATAATGGTCTGACCCGATTCTTCGTCGGTGCGCACGCGGAATGAAGGGTCTTCTTGGGCAAGACGATTCAAGGCCAAACCCATTTTCTCTTGGTCGGCCTTGGTTTTGGGTTCGACTGCAACGTGAATCACAGGATCGGGGAATTCCATGCGTTCCAGCGTGATCACTTTATTCAGGTCACTCAAGGTATCCCCGGTGGTCACGTCTTTCAAACCAACGGCCGCCGCGATGTCCCCTGCCAGAACCTCCTTGATTTCTTCACGATTATTGGCATGCATCTGCAGCAAACGGCCGATACGTTCTTTTTTACCCTTCACCGGGTTGTAAACGGTATCGCCAGATTTCACCACGCCGGAATAAACGCGGAAGAAAATAAGCTGGCCGACATAGGGATCGGTTGCCACTTTGAAAGCCAAGGCGGAAAAAGCCTCGCTGTCGTTGGCTTGACGCTCAGTCGCATCGCCATTTTCCATCACGCCCTTGACCGGCGGTATGTCGACCGGGGATGGCATCAGTTCGATCACGGCGTCGAGCATGGCTTGCACGCCTTTATTCTTAAACGCGGAACCGCACAGCATCGGAACGATCTCGCTGGCAATAGTCCGCGTGCGCAAGCCCAACTTGATGTCGGCAATGGAAAGATCGCCTTCCTCAAGGTACTTATTCATCAAAGACTCGGACGCTTCGGCCGCGCTTTCCACCATTTTCTCGCGCCACTCTTTGGCCTGCTCAAGCATATCAGCCGGGATCTCGCGCTCTTCGAATTTCATACCCTGGGATGCATCATCCCAGTAAATAGCCTTCATCTTGATCAGATCGACAACGCCGGCAAAGGTATCTTCTGCGCCGATCGCCAATTGAATCGGCACTGGATTCGCCTTCAGGCGGCTCCGCATCTGATCGTAGACGCGCAAGAAATTGGCGCCGGAGCGATCCATCTTATTCACGAAGGCCAAGCGCGGCACTTTGTATTTGTCGGCCTGACGCCACACCGTCTCGGACTGCGGCTGCACACCGCCCACCGCACAGTAGACCATGCAAGCGCCGTCCAGGACACGCATCGAACGCTCCACCTCGATGGTGAAATCCACGTGGCCGGGCGTATCGATGATATTAATGCGATGTTCGGGATAGCTCTTGTCCATCCCGCTCCAAAAACAGGTAGTCGCTGCGGACGTAATCGTGATACCGCGTTCTTGCTCCTGCTCCATCCAGTCCATGGTGGCGGCGCCGTCGTGCACCTCGCCAATTTTATGGGAAACGCCGGTGTAGAACAGGACGCGCTCCGTGGTCGTGGTTTTGCCGGCATCGATATGAGCGCTGATGCCGATATTGCGGTAACGCTCGATTGGTGTTTTTCGTGCCACAGTAACTACCTTCTATCTCAAAAATAAAAAAACGCAGCGCAACGCTGCGGAATGGTTCAATTTACATCGACCGCTTAGAAACGGTAATGTGCAAACGCCTTGTTGGCTTCAGCCATACGATGAACGTCTTCTCTTTTCTTCATCGCGGTACCGCGCCCCTCGGCCGCGTCGAGCAACTCGCCGGCCAAACGGAAGCCCATCGACTTCTCGCCGCGCTTACGCGCCGCATCGGTCAACCAGCGCATGGCCAAAGCCTTGCGGCGGGAAGCACGCACTTCGACTGGAACCTGATAGTTGGCGCCGCCGACGCGACGGCTCTTTACCTCGACCATAGGGCTAACATTACCCAAGGCCTGAATAAACACCTCCAGAGGATCCTTGCCCGACTTCTTGGTGATCTGGTCGAATGCACCATAGATAATCCGTTCAGCAACGGCCTTTTTACCGTCCTTCATCAGCACGTTGACGAATTTAGTCACTTCCTGGTTACCGTATTTTGGATCAGGCAGAACAATCCGTTTCGGCACTTCTCTACGTCTTGGCATAATACAACCTCTTCTCTTTAAATTAGGCCGCTTTCGGGCGCTTGGCGCCGTACTTGGAGCGGCTTTGCTTACGGTCTTTAACGCCGGCGGTATCCAGGCTGCCGCGCACGGTGTGGTAACGCACACCCGGCAAATCCTTGACACGGCCACCGCGAATCAGAACCACCGAGTGTTCCTGCAGGTTGTGACCTTCGCCGCCAATATAGCTGGACACTTCAAAACCATTGGTCAAACGCACGCGAGCCACCTTCCGCAAAGCGGAGTTAGGCTTCTTCGGCGTTGTCGTGTAGACGCGCGTACAAACGCCGCGCTTTTGCGGGCAGCTCTCAAGCGCTGGCACCTTGCTCTTGGCAATTTTATCCGTACGCGGTTTACGTACTAGTTGGTTAATCGTTGGCATGTTTCGTTCCCATAATTACCGGGCATGACATCGCCCGCAAAAAAGACTGTGGATTCTATGTGGTCAAGCATCATATGTCAAGACTAGTCGTTCGCTTCTTCGTGGCCGGCCTCTACAACCGCCTCTTCCAGACCAACGCCTTCGGCCATATCCACACCTAGCGTTTGGCGACGGCGAGCGCTGTGGTAGGAAAGGCCCGTACCCGCCGGAATCAAGCGTCCGACGATGACGTTTTCTTTCAAACCGCGCAGTTCGTCGCGCTTGCCCATAATCGCCGCTTCGGTCAGCACCCGAGTCGTTTCCTGGAAGGAAGCGGCTGAGATGAACGAATCGGTCGACAACGAGGCCTTGGTGATACCCAGCAGCATGTACTCGTACGATGCGGGCATCTTCCCTGCTGCCTCTGCCTCTTCGTTTTCCTTCAGCACATCGGCGCGTTCGACTTGCTCGCCCTGGATGAAACGGGTATCGCCGGAGTCCGAAATCGTCACTCGGCGCAGCATCTGGCGCACGATGACTTCGATATGCTTGTCGTTGATTTTCACACCCTGCAAGCGGTAAACGTCTTGCACCTCGTCGGTGATGTAGCGCACCAAGGAACCCACGCCCAGCAGGCGCAGTATGTCATGCGGATCCATCGGACCGTCGACGATCATCTCGCCCTTGTTGACCACCTGGGCGTCATGGACGGTGACGTGCTTGTCTTTCGGTATCAAATATTCATGAGACAGCCCGTCGAGGTCGGTAATCACCAAGCGTTGCTTACCCTTCGTGTCCTTGCCGAAGGAGCAGGTACCCGTGACTTCCGCCAGCATGCCGGCGTCCTTAGGCGAACGGGCCTCGAACAATTCCGCCACGCGCGGCAGACCGCCGGTAATGTCGCGGGTTTTCGACGTTTCCTGCGGGATACGTGCAAGCACATCGCCGACGTTCACATCCTGGCCATCCTTGACAGAAATAATCGCGCCGACCTGGAAGGTGATATTTACGGCGTGGTCGGAGTTGGTAATCTTAACTTCCTCGCCGTTCTCGCCCATCAATTTCACTTGCGGACGCAAGCCCTTGACTTGTGCCGTGCCGCGACGCTTGGGATCGATCACCACGAGCGTGGAAAGACCGGTAATTTCGTCGATCTGCTTGGCGACGGTAGTGCCCTCCTCGACGTTCTCGAAGCGCGCCTTGCCTGCATATTCGGTGATAATGGGGCGCATGTGCGGGTCCCACATCGCCACGATCTGCCCGGCTTTAACCGTGTCGCCGTCTTTCGCGATCAAAATTGCGCCGTAAGGCACTTTATGCCGCTCGCGCTCACGGCCGTTTTCATCCTGCACCAGGACTTCGCCGCTGCGCGAAATAGCCACTTGCTCGCCCTTGGCATTGGTCACGTAGCGCATCACCGCGCTAAAACGTACGACGCCGTTGGATTTGATTTCGATTGAGCTCTGCACCGCAGCGCGGGAAGCCGCACCGCCGATGTGGAAAGTGCGCATGGTCAGCTGCGTGCCCGGCTCGCCGATAGATTGCGCGGCGATCACGCCAACCGCCTCGCCGACGTTGATCGGCGTGCCGCGGCCCAGGTCGCGTCCATAACACTTGGCGCACAAACCGTAGCGTGTTTCGCAAGTAATCGCTGTGCGCACCTTGACTTCGTCGATGCCCAGCATTTCGATCTGTTCCACCGCGTCTTCATCCAGCAGCGTGCCGGCTTCGAACAAGGTTTCGTCGTTATCCGGGTTAACCACGTCGTTCGCGATAACGCGGCCGAGGATACGCTCGCGCAAGGGCTCGATCATCTCGCCGCCTTCTACTAGCGCCTTCATTACGACGCCTTCCTTGGTACCGCAATCGATCTCGGTAACAACCAGATCCTGGGTTACGTCGACCAAACGGCGGGTAAGGTAACCGGAGTTGGCGGTCTTCAGCGCCGTATCGGCCAAGCCCTTACGAGCACCGTGGGTGGAAATGAAGTACTGCAAAACATTCAGGCCTTCGCGGAAGTTCGCGGTAATCGGTGTTTCGATAATCGAACCGTCCGGCTTGGCCATCAAGCCACGCATCCCGGCCAATTGACGGATTTGGGCAGCCGAGCCGCGGGCGCCGGAGTCGGCCATCATGTAGATCGAATTAAACGACTCCTGCTTGACTTCCTTGCCTTCGCGATCGATTACCGTTTGGCTACCGAGTTGGTCCATCATCGCCTTCGCCACGACATCGCCGCAACGGCCCCAGATATCCACCACCTTGTTGTAGCGCTCGCCCTGAGTGACCAAGCCGGAAGCGTACTGGGTTTCGATTTCCTTCACTTCGTGCTCGGCAGCGCCGATCAACTCTCCCTTCGGAGTCGGCACCAGCATATCGTCGACGCAAAGCGAGATACCGGCACGCGCCGCAAAGGCGAAGCCGGTATACATCAGCTTGTCGGCCATAATCACGGTTTCGCGTATCCCGACGCGGCGGAAACTGGCGTTGATCAGCTTGGAAATCTCTTTTTTCTTCAGCGGCTTGTTCACCACCGAGAAAGGCAGGGTATCGGGCAGAAGCTCCGACAACAGCGCACGGCCAACCGTGGTTTCGTAACGCGTGATCTTCTCGCTCAACTCACCGTCCTCGGCACGCTCGAATTCTTTGATGCGAACCGCGATCTTGGCATGCAATTCAACCTGGCGGCTATCGTAGGCTCGTACCACCTCGGTGATGTTGGCGAAGCGCATGCCCTCGCCCTTGGCATTGATTTTTTCGCGGGTCATGTAATACAAGCCGAGCACGATATCCTGCGAGGGCACGATGATCGGTTCGCCGTTGGCGGGCGACATCACGTTGTTGCTAGCGAGCATCAAGGTGCGCGCTTCCATCTGCGCTTCCAGCGACAGAGGCACGTGTACGGCCATCTGGTCGCCGTCGAAGTCGGCGTTGAATGCGGCGCAAACCAGCGGGTGCAATTGGATCGCCTTACCTTCGATCAGAATCGGCTCGAACGCCTGGATACCCAGGCGGTGCAAAGTCGGCGCCCGGTTCAGCATGACCGGATGTTCGCGTATGACCTCTTCGAGAATATCCCATACCACGGGCTCTTCCATCTCCACCATGCGCTTGGCCGCTTTAATAGTGGTCGCCAGGCCCATGACTTCGAGACGATGGAAAATGAACGGCTTGAACAGCTCAAGCGCCATTTTCTTGGGCAATCCGCATTGGTGCAATCGCAATTGCGGGCCCACCACGATGACGGAACGACCGGAGTAGTCGACGCGTTTGCCCAGCAAGTTTTGCCGGAAACGGCCGCCCTTGCCCTTGATCATATCGGCCAAAGACTTCAGCGGACGCTTGTTGGCGCCAGTCATGGCCTTGCCGCGGCGGCCATTGTCGAGCAGCGAGTCCACCGACTCCTGCAGCATGCGCTTCTCGTTGCGCACGATAATTTCCGGCGCCTTCAGTTCCAGCAAGCGCTTCAAGCGGTTGTTGCGGTTGATGACGCGGCGATACAGATCGTTCAAGTCGGACGTGGCGAAACGGCCGCCGTCCAGGGGAACCAATGGGCGTAACTCCGGCGGCAATACCGGCAGCACTTCCAGCACCATCCACTCGGGCTTGATGCCGGATTTCTGGAAAGCCTCCAGCACCTTGAGGCGCTTGGAGATTTTTTTGATCTTGGTATCCGAACCGGTTTCGGCCAATTCCTTGCGCAGCTTCTCGACTTCGCTGTTCAGGTCGAGGTTGCGCAGTAGCGCGCGCACGCCTTCCGCGCCCATGCTGGCGGTGAATTCGTCGCCGTACTCTTCCACCTTGGACAAATAATCGTCCTCGGTCAGCAACTGGCAGCGATTCAGCGGGGTCATGCCCGGATCGGTCACGACATAAGCCTCGAAATACAGCACCCGTTCGATGTCGCGCAGCGCCATGTCGAGCACCATGCCTAAGCGCGACGGCAGCGACTTGAGGAACCAGATGTGCGCGACGGGGCTGGCCAGCTCGATGTGCGCCATGCGTTCGCGGCGCACTTTGGACAGCGTCACTTCAACGCCACACTTCTCGCAAATCACGCCGCGGTGTTTCAAGCGCTTATATTTGCCGCACAAACACTCGTAATCCTTGATCGGGCCGAAAATCTTGGCGCAGAACAGGCCGTCACGCTCGGGTTTGAAGGTCCGGTAGTTGATGGTCTCGGGTTTCTTCACTTCGCCGAACGACCAGGAACGGATTTTTTCCGGCGACGCCAAAGCGATCTTGATGGCGTCGAACTCTTCTTCCTGCGTTACCTGTTTAAATAAATCTAACAATGCTTTCATGTCTATCTCCTGAGGCTTGCTGCCCGTAGCCTTTAGCTTTTGTCGCCGTTACGCCCCGAATTATTGAAATGTAACGGTTACCGCAAAAACATCAATAACGATCCAGGTCGATGTCGATCGCCAGGGAGCGGATTTCCTTCACCAGCACGTTGAAGGACTCCGGCATGCCGGCGTCGATTTTGTGCTCGCCCTTGACGATGGATTCGTACACTTTGGTACGGCCCGTAACGTCGTCCGACTTGACTGTGAGCATTTCCTGCAAGATATAGGCCGCGCCGTAAGCCTCCAGCGCCCACACTTCCATCTCGCCGAAGCGCTGTCCGCCGAACTGCGCCTTACCGCCCAGCGGCTGCTGGGTCACAAGGCTGTACGGCCCCGTGGAACGCGCGTGCATCTTGTCGTCGACCAAATGGTGCAGCTTCAGCACA
>JAIOJO010000101.1 GCA_019911985.1 Sulfuricellaceae bacterium
CTAAAGAACTGATTAATAGATTCCAGCCATCCACCAGAACGAACAACATAATCTTAAACGGCAGTGAAATCACCTGGGGGGATAGCATCATCATACCCATGGACATGAGTACGCTAGCGACGACCATATCGATAATCAGGAAAGGAATAAAGACGACGAAGCCGATCTGGAATGCGGTCTTAAGCTCGCTGATCACGTAGGCCGGAACGAGGATCTTCAACGGAACCTCTTCCGGCCCCTTCAAGGGCGGCGTTTTAGAAATTTTCACGAATAGCGCCAAATCCTCTTGCCGAGTCTGACGCAGCATGAATGCTTTTAAAGGCTCCGCGCCCTTTTCTAAAGACTGAGGAAAGCTCATTTTCTGTTCAGAATACGGAACATAAGCTTCAGCATAGATTTTATCGAAAACGGGCGACATGACGAAAAAAGTCAGGAACAGAGAGAGCCCGACCACCACCTGGTTGGGCGGCGCCTGCGCCGTACCCAACGCTTGGCGCAGCAGCGACAGAACGATCACGATGCGGGTAAACGAGGTCATCATCAACAGCACCGCTGGCAAAAAAGTAAATGCCGTGAACAGCAGCAAGGTTTGAATGCTGAGGGTGTAACTTTGACCGCCGCCAGGAATCGGCGTGCTGGTAAAGGCGGAAATGCCCGGATCGGCAGCCAGTGCCGCCAAGGGCAGGCATCCGGCGAGCACCAGCCCGATTGCGGGTAGATAGCGCCGAGCCGTGGCCATCCCGTCAATCCGGCGCATGGGCAGTCCCTTTACGATTAAATTGCTTATCCATGGCGCGCTTCAACCAATCCGAGAATAGCGGCGATGCCCCGGAAGCCACGCCGCTTGGAACGGCTTGCTTCGGTAAAGTGTGTAACGCATTCACCTGCCCCGGCGCCACACCCAGCACCAACCAAGTATCGCCGACTTCGACGAGCACGACCCGCTCCTTAGGGCCGACCGCCATCGCCCCGACCACCTTCATCACCCCCCCCGCCGTCGTTTGCCCCGGCGCCATGCGCCGCAGCAGCCACGCGGCGCCAGCCACCGCCGCCAGCACGAAAAACAAACCGACCAGCACTTGGAGTAGACCGGCAAGGGATAACGCGGAGTTTGTCAGCGCCGCAGGCGCCGCAGAGGCCACCGTCGATCCAGCTAAAGCGCTTGCGGCGGCCATAAGCAGAAAACAGGCGACAAACGCCCTGCTCGCAAGACTCATCGATTTAATTTGCGGATGCGGTCAGTCGGGGAAATGATATCTGTCAGACGGATGCCGAATTTATCGTTCACCACGACCACTTCGCCTTGTGCAATCAAACATCCGTTGACTAGCACGCTCATCGGCTCACCGGCCAAGCCGTCCAGCTCGACAACAGAACCCTGCGCAAGCTGTAAAAGATTTCGAATGGCGATTTTCGTGCGACCCAGTTCCACGGTGAGATTAACCGGGATATCGAGAACCAAGTCGAGGTTTTGCGGTACCGACACCGGCGCCGATGAGGGCTCTGCGGTGAGCGGTGCGAATATTTTCGCCGGCTCGGGCTGCGCGGCGCTGGCACTTTGAGCTGCCCGCGCATCAACTTCGGCTTGCTCGGCTAACGCCGCCCCCCAATCGTCGGCAGCACTATCGTCTCCAGCCGCCGCCGCTTCCGACTGTTCGGCCATTGCGGCCGCCCAGTCGTCAGCCATATCGTCGTCTTTAGGGTCGTCCTCTGCCATGACCTTGCCCGCTGCTAGAAAGTGTCGTTTTCGATTGGCGCAATAACCCGATTCACCTTAAGGGCATATTGACCGTTTAGTACGCCGTATTTGCATTCCAACACCGGAATTCCGTCCACTTCGGCCACGACGGCTTCGGGGATATCCAGAGAAATGACGTCGCCCACTTTCAAATTCAGAATCTGTCCCAGGGTAACGGCCGTTTCGCCAAGATTGACCACCAAGTTAACTTCGGCAGATTGAATCTGCTTTGTCATTACCTTGGCCCAGCGCTCATCGACCTCCATACGCTCGCCTTGAAGGCTACCGTACAGGATATCCCGGATCGGCTCGATCATAGCATAGGGCAAACAGATGTGAAAGTCGCCACCACCCTCGCCTAGCTCGATGTTAAAGGTAGTGATTACCACCACTTCGCTGGGCGTCGCGATATTCGCGAATTGGGTGTTCATCTCGGAACGAATGTACTCGTATTCAACCTTAAAAACCGGCTCCCACGCCTTCTGCAACTCTTCAAACGCCACATCCAGCATGCGCTGGATAATACGCTGCTCGGTAGGGGTAAAGTCCCGCCCCTCTACCCTCATATGGAAACGGCCATCGCCGCCGAACATGGAGTCCACCACCAGAAAAACCAGGTTCGGATCGAAGATAAGCAAGCCGGTGCCGCGCAAAGGCTTGATGTGAACCAGGTTGAGGTTGGTCGGAACGACCAGGTTGCGAATAAACTCACTGTACTTCATGACCCGCACCGGCCCAACGGAAATCTCGGCAGTGCGGCGCATGAAGTTAAATAAACCGATACGAAACAGGCGGGCGAAGCGTTCGTTGATGATTTCCAGGGTGGGCATCCGCCCCCGGACGATTCGATCCTGGGACGCCAGATTATACGAGCGTACGCCCGCCCCGCCCGCTTCATCTTCGGGCGCCTCGTCGGTTTCCCCTGTTACGCCTTTGAGTAGGGCGTCAACTTCTTCTTGGGAAAGAATTTCGTCGGCCATGGGCCTCTCTACTGAACCACGAATGAAGTGAAATACACGCCCAACACTTTAAGCCTGGGGTCTTTCATGCCCAATGGCTTGTTTACATGCTCCAATATCTCGCCGCTCAACTTCTTTTTCCCTTCCACTGAAATAACGTCGTCGATGCCCTTACTCGACAACAGCAGCAGTATCCCATTACGAATTTCCGGCATATGGAGCTTGATCGCCTCCCCCACCTTCGGATCGGATATTTTTAGATCGATCCCCACCTGCAGATAGTGAGAATCGCCCTGAAGGTTGACCGTAAACGCCTCCAACGAATAGAACAAAGGCGGGGGCGGCAACTCCGCCGTTTTGGCCGCCTCTTCGTGCTTGGCATCGCCCAGCAAAAACCATGCGGCCACTCCGCCCACCAGGGATCCCAGCAGCACCATAACCGCCACAATGATCAATATTTTCTTCTTGCCGCCGCCCTTAGCCTCGGCACTGTCGCTTTCGGCCTGAACGGGCTTCTTCCCTTGATCTTTTGCCATCTTTGCTCCTGTTCTGCGCCCCAAATTGCCCAGCCATCAGAACTCTATTC
>JAIOJO010000102.1 GCA_019911985.1 Sulfuricellaceae bacterium
CGGCATGGCTGTCTTTCGCCGGCCAGATTCTTTTGATCCTGATGCTGCCCTGGGCTTGGTTGACGGATTTCCAGCTTCCGCTGCCGACCCTTGCCCTGATGATCGCCGCGCCGCTGCTCAGCCGCCTGCTGCAAAGCGCGCTGGCCCGTACGCGGGAATACGAGGCCGACCTCGGCGCCGCCGATTTGACGGGCGATCCGCGCGGCCTGGCGTCCGCTCTGAACCGCCTGGAATGGCTCCAAGGCGGATGGACGGAGCGCCTGTTCATGCCTACGCGCCATCCCTGGCCGGAATACTTGAGCAGCCATCCGCCCATGAGAGAGCGCATCCGCCGCCTGGAGGAACTCGCGTCGCAAGAACCCCCGGCAGACTTCGCCGACCACCGCACCGCCGCCTTGGAATCCCTGTCGCAGGCGGCACGGCGGCGGCCCTGGAGCGGACGCTGGAATTGATCTCTCGCCCTAGCCCTTGCCCGTGAGAGCCTAGCCTTCGGTTATACTCGGACTTTTTCGTATCGGGGTGAGGTGAGGCTTGGCGACGGAAAACGGATGGGTATGCTATCTGCTGCAATGCGCCGACGGCACGCTTTATGCCGGCATCACCAACAACCTAAGCAAACGCCTCGACGCGCATAACCAGGGAAGCGCCGCCAAGTACACCCGCAGCCGCCTGCCGGTCAGCCTGGTGTACAGCGAACCCCAAGCGGACCGCTCCAGCGCCAGCCGGCGCGAAATCCAGCTCAAGAAACTGCCGCGCGCCGCCAAACTGGCCCTCTGCCAGCTTGCGGCGGAAGCGGATTCCCATTAGCATAAACACCACAAATACAAACAATTAAGGTAAAAAAACACCCATGCGGAACAGCTACCAGCCCTTCGTCAGCCTACTTTTCACCTGCCTGATCCTGCTAGCGGCCTTCACCGTGCTGCAGCCTTTCCTGCTGTCCATCGTCTGGGCCGGACTGATCGCCATCAGTTCGTGGCCGCTGCATAAAATCATCCGCAGCCGCCTTCCCCAGCGCGACAACTTGGCGGCGGCGTGTTCCACCACCGTCATCGCGCTGATGCTGGCCTTGCCGCTGATCGCCTTGCTGATATTCATCGCCGAGGACATCCGCGCCCTCACGGCTTTCCTGATCGAGGCCAATGCCCATGGCAAGGCCGTGCCGATTTGGCTGGACAGGCTACCGCTGGTCGGCGATTTCCTGACCGAGAAATGGAACGTCTACCTCAGCCAACCCAGCCATTTGACCGACTTATTTTCCGCCAAACTGAACACCCTGCAGGATTTTGCCCACTCGCTGCTGGTGAATATCCTCTCTCGCGTCGCGACGCTGTTTTTCGCATTGTGGGTGTTGTTTTTCTTTTTCCGTGACGGCGAGAAACTGATCAGCCACATCAGCCGCCTCGGCTTCAAGTGGCTGGAACAGCGCTGGCCTTCCTACGCCTACCACATCCCTCCCGCCGTGCGTTCCACCGTCAACGGCTTGGTACTGGTCGGCTTGGCGGAAGGCATGATCCTCAGCGCCCTATTTGCTGTTTTTCAAGTCCATTCCGCCGTCCTGCTGGGCATGGTCACCGCCGCCATCGCCTTCGTTCCGCTGGCCGCGCCATTGTTGCTGGCGCTGATCGGCACCTTGCTGTTCGTGCAGGACGCGCCCGTTTCCGGCATCCTGGTATTTTCCCTCGGCACGACCATCATCATGCTGGCGGACTACCTGGTGCGCCCGCAGCTCATCCAGCGCTCCACCGCGCTGCCCTTCCTGGCGATACTGTTCGGCATCTTCGGCGGCATCGCCACCATGGGTATCCTCGGCCTGATTATCGGGCCGGTCATTTTGGTGCTGTTTTTAGTCCTGCTGAACGAGGCCATCCGCAGCGACGGGGACGATTTCGACCTTTGAACGCCCCTTATTTTGAATTCGGCTGAGCCAATTCGTTATAATTTCATAATTGCATGGCAAGCTTTCCCCGCTCTTAGAAGCTGGCCGATTCCGCCCCTGCGCGGGAACAAAATTTGCTGCGTTAATCTCTCCGATGGCCAACCTGGAATAGCTATGATGAAAAAACCGCCCGCCACTCCGATTCTGGCCGACCTCCCCCCCCTCTCCTTGGACGCGGATAGCCTGGCCCTGGATTTCCGCCGCTACTTCGGGCATACCCTAGGGCGGGACAAATATTGCACCTCGCCGCACTACCTATACACTTCCCTGGCGCTGGCGCTGCGCGACCGCTTGGTGGAGCGCTGGAAAAACACGCAATATGCCTACGATGAGGCCGACGGCAAGCGTACCTACTATCTCTCCTTGGAGTTCCTGATGGGCCGCTCGCTGAGCAATGCCATGCTGAACCTCGGCATCACCGACACCGCGGCCCAAGTGATGCAGAATTTCGGCTTGGCGATGGAGGAAATCGCCGAAAAGGAACACGACGCCGGCCTCGGCAACGGCGGCCTGGGCCGCTTGGCGGCTTGCTTTCTCGACAGTTGCGCCACGCTGCAACTGCCGGTGATGGGCTACGGTATACGCTACGACTACGGCATGTTCCGCCAGTTGATCGAGGACGGCTACCAGGTGGAAGAGCCCGACCATTGGCTGCGCGACGGCAATCCCTGGGAGCTGGAGCGCCCCGAGTTCACCCAGCGCGTGCAATTCGGCGGGCGCACCGAATATTACCAAGACAACCACGGCAGGCTGTGCGTGCGCTGGGCGGACACCCACAACGTCATGGCCGTTCCTTTCGACGTTCCGGTACCGGGCTACCGCAACGACACGGTCAACACGCTGCGCCTGTGGAAAGCCGCCGCCACCGACGAATTCAATTTGGACGAATTCAACGCCGGCAGCTATGCCGATGCGGTGGCCGCCAAGAATGCCGCCGAACACATCACCATGGTGCTCTACCCTAACGACGCCAGCGAGAACGGCAAGGAACTGCGCCTGCGCCAACAGTATTTCCTGGCGTCGGCCAGCATGCAGGACGTGCTGCGCCAATGGCTGCGCAACCACGGCAATTTCGACCGCTTCGCGGACAAGCATTGCTTTCAGCTCAACGACACCCATCCCACCTGCGTCGTCGCCGAACTGATGCGCCTGCTCATGGACGAGCACGATTTGGATTGGGAACGGGCCTGGGCTATCACCTCGCGCACCATGGCCTACACCAACCACACCTTGCTGCCCGAAGCCTTGGAAAAATGGCCGGTGCGCATGTTCCGCACGCTGTTGCCGCGCCTGTTGGACATTATTTTCGAAATCAATGCCCGCTTCCTCACCGAGGTATCCCGCCGCTGGCCGAACGACCACGAGCGGCTGAGCCGCATGTCGATCATCGAAGAAGGCGGCGAGCCGCACGTGCGCATGGCTTACCTGGCGATAGTCGCGAGCTTTTCGGTGAACGGCGTGGCCGAATTGCACTCCCGTTTGTTGCAGCAATCGCTGTTCCGCGAGTTCTACGAATTGTGGCCGAGAAAGTTCAACAACAAGACCAACGGCGTCACGCCGCGGCGCTGGCTGTCCTGGAGCAACCCGCGCCTGGCAAAGCTCATCACCGGCACCATCGGCGACGGCTGGACGACCGACTTGAAGCAGTTGCAAAAGTTGACCGCCCATGCCGGCAAGCCCGAATTCCGTGCTCGCTGGCGCGAGGTGAAACAGGAAAACAAGCTGCTGCTGGCCGCATTGGTGGAGGCCGATTGCGCGGTCAGCTTCGACCCCGACTTCCTCTTCGACGTGCAGGTCAAACGCATCCACGAATACAAGCGCCAATTGCTCAACGTGCTGCACGTGATCCATCTCTACGACCGCATCAAGCGCGGCGACACCGCGGAGTGGACGCCCCGCTGCGTGCTGATCGGCGGCAAGGCGGCACCGGGCTACGCGCTCGCCAAAACCATCATCAAGCTGATTTCCAACGTGGCGCACGTAGTCAATTCCGACCCGGCCACCGCGGACCTGTTGCGGGTGGCTTTCCTGCCCGATTACCGGGTGTCCGCGATGGAAGTGATTTGCGCCGGAACGGATCTGTCGGAACAGGTTTCCACTGCGGGCAAGGAAGCATCCGGCACCGGCAACATGAAGTTCATGATGAACGGCGCGCTCACCATCGGCACGCTGGACGGAGCCAATATCGAAATCCGCGAAGAAGCGGGCGACGAGAACTTTTTCCTCTTCGGCCTCACCACCGAAGAAGTGGAAGTCCTGCGCCCGGATTACAATCCCGAGGCGGTCATAGCCGCCGACGAGGATCTCTACCGGGTAATGGAACTGCTGCGCCGCGGTCATTTCAACCGCTTCGAGCCGGGCATATTCGACCCCATCGTCGATACGCTGACCCAGCACGGCGATTATTGGATGGTGGCGGCCGACTTCCGCCACTATGTCGACGTCCAGCAGCAGGTGGCCCGCGCTTACCGCGATCAAGACAACTGGACGCGCATGAGCATATTGAACACCGCGGCTAGCGGCAAGTTCTCAAGCGATAGGACGATACAGGAATACAACGCGGAAATTTGGGGATTGCAGGCGATACCGGCACTGAAAATCGCCTGACATTCGGAATAGCGCGATCGGCATAGGGGGCAGTCAATAAAGACTGCGCCCCTGCCACACCACCCGGCATGCGGGTCCGCACCGGGCGGTTCGAGAAGTTGAGGTCATGAGAGACGGGGTACGCCAAGACGGTCAAAGTAGGCGATAGTCATAACCGTTTTCAACAAGCCATCGCTGTTACGCCACCAGCGGCGGGAGTTAGCCGCCACCCGTTTCGCCACCGTTGCCGATGCGCCGAGCGCACGCAGCTCCCGGTACATCGTCGTGCCGCGCTTCCAGTGCTTGAGTTGGATCGCCCGGAGTCGATGCCGCAGCCACTCATCCAG
>JAIOJO010000103.1 GCA_019911985.1 Sulfuricellaceae bacterium
TCTATTACCGGCTGAGCGTCATCGCCCTTCACGTGCTCCCCCTGCGCGAACGCAAGGGGGATATTCCCCTGCTGATCAAGCACTTCAGCGACCGGCTGGCTCTTCGAGGCTACCCGGACAACACCCGCTTCAGCGACGAAACCCTGCGCCTGATGCTGGAATACCCCTGGCCGGGCAACGTGCGGGAACTGGAAAACGCCGTAGAACATTCCACCATCTGCGCCAAAGATGGCGTAGTCGAACCGGACGGCCTGCCTCAAGACATTCGCGCCTACGACGGTGACAGCACCCTCCCCCACTATGTATCCGCCTCGGCTCAGTCCATCCATTCCGACGAACAACTCCGCGGGCAAATCCTGTTCGCCCTCAAAAAATGCCAGGGGCGGAAAGCCCAGGTCGCAAAAATGCTAGGCATGGAGCGAACCACCCTGTGGCGAAAGATGCGGAAGCTGGGCTTAAACTAGCCACGATGTTGCATTTCGTTGCGCAACATCAACATACTACATAACAAACTGAATTATAAATGCAATATCCATTGCACGTTGCGTGCGCAACGCTTCCATCTACTCCTGTAAATTTATAATTCATTGAATAATATCAATAAATATTATGGCACGGTCCGTGCTTATACCCCCTATTACGTTCCGCCATAAAATTAAATTCCGACTTATTACGAGGGGGTAAGTACCATGAGCCGAATTCGCAAAGGGGAAATCCGCGTAGGCCAGCCGCTGCCGTGGACGGTATATGACAGCAACGGCCTGCTGCTGTTGTGCAAAGGGTTCATCATCAACTCCGAGCGCCAGCTCGACTCCCTGATTGAGCGCGGGCTGTACAGCAATAAGATTTCCGCGCCGCCCAAGGCCCAAGCGCCGGAGGAAAATAAGCCCCCCTCACCCTTCAAGGTGCTCGACCAGTTCCAGCCCCGCTTGAAGCGCATTTGCGAAGACCTGAAAACCGGCCAGCAACCGGACATCCCCGAGCGCATCCTGCGCTTCGGTTCCGACCTGCAACGCCTCTGTAGCTGTGACGCGGAGGCGGTGCTGGGAGCGGTGCATCTGATCCACGAAGGGCAACACACCATCGCTCATTCCCTCCACGCCGCCATTCTCACTGAGCTATTTCTGCGTGCTATGGGCATTTCAGCCGAGGACCGGCTATCCATCCTGGCCGCCGCCCTGACCCACGACATCGGGATGATGGACGTCCACGACCTCATCTACAAACAGCAAGCGCCCCTGAGCGACGAACAATGGGCAAAAGTCCACCGCCACCCCGAGCGCAGCGTGGCAATCCTGGAAAAGGCCGGCATCATCGATGGCATCTGGCTGGAAACCGTGCTTCACCACCACGAGCGCCTGGACGGCAGCGGCTATCCTTTCGGACTGAAAGACGAGGACATTTTCTTTCCCGCCCGTGCGCTCGCCATCGTCGACATCTACGGTGCCATGATCAAGCAGCGGGCCTACCGGGAATCGTTCCAGGCCAACGAGGCCCTGCGGGAAATATTTCTCAAGCGCGCCGGCGCGCTCGACGAACAGTTGGTCAAGATTTTCGTCAAGGAACTGGGAATTTTCCCCCCAGGCGTCTTCGTGCGCCTGAAGAACAGGGAAATCGCCGTCGTCACCCACCGCAGCGGCGTCGCCACTAGCCCCATCGCCCATGCCATCATCGGGCCACGGGGCGCTCCCTTAAGCAAATCCATCAAGCGCGACACCCGCAACACGGAATTTGCCATTCACGAACAGGTACCGCGGGAAAACGCCCTGTCGATCAATCTTTGCAGCCTGTGGGGCTACGCCTAAAACCGAAGCAGCCGGGCGGATAAATCCTCCGCCCTCCATCCTTCCGCTGGCATCCTCGCTCTCTACTCCCCCTGCCGCCGGGAACACCGCATTCCCCTAGACCAACCGCCTGATTGAACGATATAATCCAGCCTTTTCCCGTGCCAAAATGCTGATCTTCCGCGGCACCCCCCCGCTTCCGACACACCGGCCGCCCTCGGCTTTCGTCCGCGCCAGTTCATCAAGCGGGCGGCAGAGTAGACTAAGCGGCTGAGCCGCCGTAGAATTTAGCCTTTTTTCGCCGACCCGAAGCTTTATTTATTGAGGACACTCGCGCAAGCGGGGCCAGACATGCTGATTTATCGCGGTATTCCTGCTCACTCCGACACGCCGGTGGCGCTCACCATCGGCAATTTCGACGGCATCCACCTCGGCCACCAAGCCATGCTGGCGCGGCTGGTGAAGGCGGCGCGCGAGCTGCGCCTGCCTTCGTGCGTGATGACTTTCGAGCCCCATCCGCGCGAAGTATTCACGCCGGAAGCCGCCCCGGCGCGTCTGACCTCGCTGCGCGAAAAACTGGAACTGCTCGCCGACTACGGCGTGGACCGCACCTATATCCTGCGTTTCAACCGCCAGTTCGCCCAACTCGGCGCCGACGACTTTATCCGCGACCTCCTCTACCGCCGCCTGCAGGCGCGCTGGGTACTGATCGGCGACGATTTCCGCTTCGGCGCCAAGCGCGCCGGCGATTTACACTTGCTGGAACAGCTTGGCGGCGAACTGGGTATCCAGGTCGCCAGCATGCACAGCATCGTCCACGACGAACTGCGCGTCTCCAGCACCGCCGTGCGCGAAGCGCTGGCGGACGGCCAACTGGAACTGGCGGCGCGGCTGTTGGGCCGTCCCTATAGTATCAGCGGCCGAGTGGTGCACGGCGACAAAGCGGGACGCGAATTCGGCTACCCTACCGCCAACATCCAGCTCAAGCACAACAAGCCGCCGCTGGCCGGCATCTTTGCGGTAAAATTGTGCGGCCTGGACGGCACCGAACTGCCCGGCGCCGCCAGCCTGGGCATCCGCCCTACGGTCAAGCAGAACGGCAAGCCGACGCTGGAAGTGCATGTCTTCGATTTCGACCGGCAAATCTACGGCGAGCACGTGCGCGTGGACTTCTACCACAAGCTGCGCGACGAAAAAAAATTCGCCGGACTGGACGAGTTGATCGCGGCCATCGGGCAGGATGTTAAAGATGCAAAAGCCTTTTTCTTAAACCGCTAAGGACGCAAGGGGCGCAAAGGAACGGCAAGGATAAGGAATGAGGGGTTCGGCAAGCCACACTGCAACCTTATTTCTGGATTTTCCTTTGCGTCCCTTGCGTCCTTTGCGGTAAAACGAATCAAAATGGCAGACTATAAAAACACGCTCAACCTCCCCGATACGCCTTTCCCCATGCGCGGCGACCTCGCCAAGCGCGAGCCCGGCTGGCTGAAATCCTGGCAGGAAAACAAGCGCTATGAAAAGATACGCGAGCTCTGCGCGGGCCGCCCCAAGTTCATCCTGCACGACGGCCCGCCCTACGCCAACGGCGACATCCACATCGGCCACGCGGTCAACAAAATCCTCAAGGACATCATCGTCAAGGCCAAAACGCTTTCCGGCTTCGATGCGCCTTACGTGCCCGGCTGGGATTGCCACGGCCTGCCTATCGAGCTGCAGGTGGAGAAAGCGCACGGCAAAAATATAGCGCCGGCCCAATTCCGCGAACTGTGCCGGAAATACGCGCTGGAACAGATCGCGCGGCAAAAAGCCGACTTCATCCGCCTGGGCGTTCTGGGCGAATGGGACCATCCTTACCTGACCATGGACTTCAAGTTCGAGGCCGACATCATGCGCCAACTGGGCCGTATCCTCGACAACGGCTACCTCTCCCAAGGCTTGAAGCCGGTGCACTGGTGCGCGGACTGCGGCTCGGCATTGGCGGAAGCCGAAGTGGAATACGAGGACAAGACCTCGCCCGCCATCGACGTGGCTTTCCCGGTAGCGGACAAGGCGGCGCTCGCCAAGGTCTTCGGCTTGAGCGACATCGCCGAGCCGGTGTACGCGGTGATCTGGACCACCACGCCGTGGACGCTGCCCGCCAACCAGGCGGTATGCGTCCACCCCGATTTCGTCTACGACTTGGTTCAGACGCCGAAAGGCATTCTGATCCTGGCACGCGACTTGGCTGAAGCCGCCATCAAGCGCTACGACTTCGACGCGGTGGAAGTCGTCGCCACCTGCACCGGCCGGCAATTGGAACACCTGATCCTGCGCCACCCCTTCTACGACCGCGTCGTGCCGGTGATCTGCGGCGAGCACGTCACGCTGGAAGCCGGCACCGGCCTAGTCCACACCGCTCCCGCCCACGGCCTGGACGACTACTTCGTCGGCCTGCACTACGGCTTGCCCGCCGATTGCCCGGTGGGCGACGACGGCAAATTCTTCGCCTCGGTGGAGCGGGTCGGCGGCCTGTCCGTATGGGACGCCAACAAAACGGTATTGGAAATACTCGAACACAACGGCCATCTGCTGAAGCACGAAAAGCTCAAGCACAGCTACCCGCATTGCTGGCGCCACAAGACCCCGATCATTTTCCGCGCCACCCACCAGTGGTTCATCCGCATGGACGACCAGGGTAGCCACGGCCCGCTGCGCCAAGCGGCGATGGCGGCGGTGGAAAAGACCCAGTTCTTCCCCGCCTGGGGCCGCGCCCGGCTGGAGGCGATGATGAAAAACCGTCCCGACTGGTGCGTGTCGCGCCAGCGCAACTGGGGCGTGCCGATGCCGCTGTTCGTGCACAAGGAAAGCGGCGAACTCCATCCGCGCACCCCGGAACTGCTGGAGCAGGCGGCCCTGCGGGTAGAACAGGCGGGGATCGAAGCCTGGTTCAGCCTGGACGCCGCAGAATTGCTGGGCGATGAAGCCGCTGCTTACAAAAAGGTGACCGACACGCTCGACGTGTGGTTCGACTCCGGCTCCACCCACGCCTGCGTGCTGAAGCGCCGCGATTACCTGGCCCACCCCGCCGACCTGTATCTGGAAGGCTCGGACCAGCATCGCGGCTGGTTCCAGTCCTCGCTGCTCACCGGCTGCGCCAGCGACGGCCACGCGCCGTATAAGGCCCTGCTCACCCACGGTTTCGTCGTCGACGGCAACGGCCACAAGATGAGCAAATCCAAGGGCAACGTGATCGCCCCGCAGAAGATCGTCGATACCCTGGGCGCCGACATGCTGCGCTTGTGGACGGCCTCCACCGACTATTCCGGCGAACTCACGATTTCCGACGAAATCCTCAAGCGCGTCTCGGAAAGCTACCGCCGCCTGCGCAATACGCTGCGCTTCCTGCTCGCCAACGTCGCCGACTTCGATCCGGCACAGCACAGCCTGCCGGTCAGCGAATGGCTGGAAATCGACCGCTACGCCGTGGCGCTTACCCGAGTTCAGCAAAACGAGGTGCTGCTGCCGCACTTCGAGCGTTACGAATTCCACCATGTGGCGCAAAAACTGCAAAATTTCTGCTCGGAAGACCTGGGCGGCTTCTACCTGGATATATTGAAAGACCGCCTCTACACCGCGGGAACCGGATCGTCGGCGCGGCGCTCGGCGCAGAACGCGCTATACCACATCACCCACGCCATCGTCCGGCTGCTCGCGCCGATTCTCTCCTTCACCGCCGAGGAAGCCTGGGCGGCGCTCACCGGCAAAGCGGACGACAGCGTGCTGTTCCACGCCTGGTATGCATTCCCCGAGCTGGGGACGGACACGCAAGAGCTGATCGAGCGCTGGGAACGCATCCGCGAATTCCGCGGCCGCGTCACCAAGCAATTGGAAGAAGTGCGGGTAGCCGGCGGCATCGGCTCGTCGCTACAGGCGGAAGTGGAAATCCACGCCGCCGAGCCGCTTTACGGCCTGCTCGCCGCCTTGGGCGACGACTTGCGCTTCGTGCTGATCACCTCCCAGGCCAAGCTGGTGCTGGCCGCTTCGGCAGACGGCGAGAAAGTGACCGTCACCCCCAGCGTCCACGCCAAGTGCGAGCGCTGCTGGCACTACCGCGCCGACGTCGGCAGCCATGCCGAGCATCCCACTCTGTGCGGTCGCTGCACGGCCAATCTGTACGGCGCGGGCGAGGCGCGCAGCCATGCATAAGGGCGGACGCGGCAAATCCGCCGTGCGCCTGGCGCTGCACCTGTCGCTGGCGCTGGCGGTGGTGGCGCTGGATTTCGTCAGCAAGCGCTGGGTGGAATCCTCGCTGGAATTCGGCCAGTCGGTTCCGGTCACCGGCTTTTTCAATTTGGTTCTGGCCCACAACACCGGTGCGGCGTTCAGCCTCCTCGCCGACGCGGGCGGCTGGCAGCGGCTGTTTTTCGGCAGCATTGCCGCCGTCGCGTCGGCGGTCATCGTCTATCTCCTCGTCAAGCACGGCCAGCGCACGCTGTTCGCGCTGGCGCTGAGCTTGATCCTCGGCGGGGCGCTGGGCAATTTGATCGACCGCATCCGGCTCGGCCATGTCATCGATTTTCTCGATTTCTACGTCCAGAACCACCACTGGCCCGCCTTCAATCTTGCCGACTCGGCCATCTTTGCCGGCGCCGCGCTGTTGATCTGGGATAGTTTCCGCAAACCCGAAGTCAAACCGTAATTGCAACACGGTATACAGTAAGCGATGGACATCCGGCATAAATTCATTCAAGCCAAAAGCGCCCTTTCCGTCCAGGGCGAGCAGGCGAGTTGCGACTCCAGCTCCGGGCGGATTCCGCCCGGCCAAAACCAAGTCGAGAATTTCCCGGTACTGGATCTCGGCACCCATCCCGACATCTCGCCGCAAACTTGGACCCTGCGCCTGTTCGGCCTAGTCGATCGCGAACTGGACTTGAGTTGGAGCGATTTTCAGGCACTGCCGCAAAAAAACCAGCTTGCCGATTTTCATTGCGTCACCCACTGGACGCAATTGGACATGGAATGGCAAGGCGTTTCCGCCGCCAGCGTGATCGCCCTCGCCCACGCGCGGCCCGAGGCTCGTTTTCTCACGCTGCACGGCTACGACGACTATACCGTCAACCTGCCCGTGGCGGCCCTGCTGGACGACGACGTTATCCTCGCCCACAGCGTTTTCGGCCGAGCCCTGAGCCGCGAACACGGCGGCCCGGTGCGCCTGGTGGTACCCAAGCGCTACGGCTGGAAAAGCGTGAAATGGCTGAAAGCCATCGAGTTCCATGCCACAGACCGCCCCGGCTTCTGGGAAAGCCGGGGCTATCATAACGAGGGCGACCCCTGGCGCGAAGAGCGCTTCAGCGGGATGCCGAATGACGAATAGACCATCATGACCCGCGCCATCCAAGCCGGCGACAAGGTCGCCTTGCACTACCGCCTCAGCGCCCTGACCAGCGGCGAGGAAATCCTCAGCTCCTTCGACGGCGATCCGCTCATGCTGCGTGTCGGCGGAAACGAGCTCGCGCCCAATCTGCAGCAATGCTTGCTCGGCTTGGAGGAAGGCGATCATCCGATTTTCGAACTGGACGCCCAGGACGCTTTCGGCAAGAGCGACCCGGAGCTGGTGCAAACC
>JAIOJO010000104.1 GCA_019911985.1 Sulfuricellaceae bacterium
ATGAGCGCGAGGGCATGGCGGCTCATAAATGCAGGCCGGATTTCTTCTTCGGCCTCGTCGAAGGGCATCAGGGGTTCCGCATTCGGAAGCTCCGCGGCGGATTCCGCCTCGGCGGACAACGCTTGCTCCGCTCCTTCGCCCGATTTGGCAGGCTTCAGCTTGGCGAGCCAGGCCGCCAGGACTCGCTTGATTCGCGAGGCGAGGCTCTCTCGTGCCGCGGCGGGCGGTTCTTCGCCCTCGTCCAGGGCGCTGAACGGCGGATTTTCAGCGGCATGATCATCGAGTACCGGGGGAGCTTCTTGCGGCAGAGCGACGGTTGCGGTTTCCGGTGCGGAAAGCGCCATTTCCGAGAAAAAATCGTCCACAAGAGGTTCCGGCTTATGCACGGTATCGAGGTATTCGAAATCGGTTTCTGAGAGGGGCGGCTCGGCCATGGTTTTCAACTAGGCGGAAGAAGGTTGAGAGAAGTTTAGCAGAACAGCCCCTTTTATAGCGAATACGACTTGGCTAGAATAAGAAGCGTAATCCTCTCCCCCTTCCACGCGCCCGAGTGTATGCCCGTATGAGTCAGAGCCCTATCGAAATCAAGCTTAAAGCCGCGTATGGGGCTGTTCTCCCGGACGGCGGGGATGCCGGCGGCAGCAAAGTGAGTTTGCAGTCGGAAAACGTCGTGCTGCCGAAAGAAAAGGTCATCACCGTCAATGTGTACGTGCTGGGCATCAACGATTGCCACGAGCCGGATGTTTTTGTAACCCAGGTGACGTGCTCCGAGCGGGAGTATTTCGAGGAAAGCCAGCACCTCGTCATCGCCGAGGAACGCGCGCGCGCCGACGGCTATTCCGAGCCGATGTTCTCGTTCGATGAACGCGAGCAGAACGTGATCGGAAAGCTCGGGCGCTTGTTCGGCAAGCGGCAGCCTTAGCCGGTTTTAGACGCTCACCGCGAGTTTTTTCAGTTCGGCCGAAATCTCGGCCTCGTCCAGTTTCGCATAGTCGTCGCGGTTGAAGCTCAGCATGCCGCCGGCCATTTCGTACCAGGTAAAGCCGCTGCTCCACGCGGGCGTGGGAAGTACGCCCTGTGTTTGGCGCGGGAAAACGTAGAGTTTGCCGGGCCGGTAAAGCAGGTTGTAGGCGATTTGCCGGCGGTGCAGGTCTTCGATGCGGCGCCATGCGCTCGCTTCGCAGCGGAAAACTTCGCAGGCGGCGGGATAGTCTTCGGCGCCGCCGTTGTGGCGCCAATCCGGGCTCGCCGCGGGCAGTTCTTGCGGATCGGCAAAAAGCTGGAAATGGAGATGGTTGACCGAAGCGAAAGCGCCGTAGGCGTTATAACCGAAGCCCAATCCCTCCAGCGAGCGTCCTAGTGTTTCCGCCAGTTGCCACACGTAGTCATGGTAGGGGCGGGTTAGAAACTGGGGCAGTTGCTTTTCACGCTCGGGCACCAATAGCGCGTGCAGTTCGGCGAAAGGATATTTATTGTAGTAAAGCGTAGCGGCTTTGCCGCCGAGTTCGCCGCTCCAAAACGCTTCTTTTTGCAGAAAGCCCTTGTTGAAGTGAAATGCCTTGGCGTCGAACGGTGCTTGCAGGCCGCTGACGGTCTGGCGGCTGATGCGCTGGGGGCGGAATGCGCGCAAATGGTTGAATTGTACAAGCCAGGGGCCGGCACGGCGTTTTTCCGTCGCATTCAAGCGCTCGAAACCCAGCGCGAGAATTTTCAAAAACACCAGCAAATCCTCGTCGGCATCCGTTATCGGGCGGCCGTCCGCGAGCGTTTTGACGTGGCGTTCCCGCAACGCGTCGAGTTTTGCGCGCAATCGGGCCGAGGTGGCGGCGTAGATGGCCGGATCGTAAGTGGCGTTGGCGCAGACCAGGATGAATGCGCCTAAGCCGTCGTCGCGGAGCAGTTCGGGCAGGCCGTCGCTGAAGGCCCGGCGGAAAGCGTCCGGCGAGGAAAAAATGGCGGCTGCGGTTGCTAGGCGGTTTTGTATCATGGGATTTTCAGGCGTTTTAGCGGGTTAATGTTGACTCAACAATTTTCTCAGTTTATCTGGCGTCAATTCGGGGTTGTCGGCCAAGGCGCCGCGCACGCGTGGATCGCTGTCCCGGATCAACAGCCGTAGCAGTTTTTCCGGCGCGTTGGGGTTGGCGGCCGTGGCCATGCGCACTTCCCAGCGCGGATCGCCGGCCAAAATTTGCAGCATGTCCGCCGGGGCATGCAGATTGCTCGCCACGAAGGCGCGTATGCCCCATGCCTCATGGCGCGACAGGCGGCGCATGAGTTCCGGCGGTAGGCTGGGGTTACCGGCCAAAGCCATGCGCACCCGTAGCTCGGGATCGTCGGCCAGAACGGCCAAGCAGGCCTTGGAGGCATTCGGATGGCGGGCAACGGCCACGCGGATCCGCCAGTCCGGCATTCTCCCCAGAATGTCCAGGACGGCGGCGGGCGTGCGGATATTGCCGGCTGCCGCGATGCGCACGCCGGCCTCCGGGTCTTGCGCCAGCAAACTCAAGCTTTCCGCCGCCAGGCGCGGGTTGGCGGCTGCAGCTTTGCGCACGGCGTAGTGGGGATCGCGGGCGTAGCCTTGGAGCATGTTTTGGCTCGCGATGGCGCTGGCGGCGAGCAGCATGCGCGTGATCCAGTCGTGCCGGTCGCCGGGCGGGGTTGTAGGCGCGAGTGTGGAGGGGCTGGGCATTGGGGTATCGGGCGTATCCAGACGGATAGTTTGGATTATGGCAGAAATCGCAAGGATGTAGCCCCTTTAAGATGCTGTCTTAAAAAATCGAACTACGCTTGTAGGAGCGACCTCCAGGTCGCGATTTCCAG
>JAIOJO010000105.1 GCA_019911985.1 Sulfuricellaceae bacterium
GATACACACCGGGCGCGAAGAAAACCAGGCCGTGCTGCGCGTGCTCGACCGCGGCCCGGGCATACCCGAGGGCGATCTCGCCCGCATGCTGCAGCCCTTTACCCGGCTCGATCCGTCGCGGGGCGGCGTAAGCGGGGCCGGACTCGGCCTGGCCATCGTGGAAAGAATCGTCAAAATCCACGGCGGCGACGTGCGCCTGAGCAACCGCTCCGGCGGAGGGCTGGAGGTGCGGGTAGGCCTGCCGCTGACCGAATAGCCGGCGTGCCAGCCAAAATCGGACAGCGAGGGAGAAAACCATGGACAAGGGAAACAGTTTGCTGTTTTCGGTGCTGTTCGGAGCGATCGGCGCCGGTTACTTCCTGTACGGCAAAAAACAAGCCAAGCCCTTGCCTTTGGCCGTCGGCATCGGCTTGTGCATCTACCCTTACTTCATGCCCGGCCCCACTGTGCTCGTTATCGTCGGGATCGTATTGATGGCCCTACCCTGGCTGGCTAGCCGCTATTTCTAAGCCGAACGGGCAGCCAAGTCTCGTTTCGCTGACTCTTCATATCCAATAGCCAGGAAAGATTGCGGCGCCCAGGCAAAGAAACCAACTAAAAAATGCCTTAATAAAACCTCAATTCAGTTGCCACAGCCCTATTTAAGCACCACGCGCAAGGGCGCCACAGGCTGGCGGGACTGTTGTTCTGCCTGCCAAAGATCGTAGGCTGCCTGCATCCGTATCCATAAACCAGGCGTTTGGCCAAGCGCTTCGGAAATTTTGAGGTCCATTTCGGCCGTAATGCCGGCGCGCTGGTTAAGCAACTTGGATAAATGAGGGCGCGACACGCCCAGGTGAGCGGTGAACTCGCCCACCGTGAGGCCGAGTTCCGGCAATACGTCCTCTTTAATCGAGGCGCATGATCCGGGCGGATACCCGCCTTGGAGCCTGTTTCATAGAAAGCTTGGAGTCCGGCGTGACGGAAGCTTTTAATCGCAGTTTATTGCGATCTGTATGCTTACACACAACAAGCGTTTTAATCCGATTTCCCTGCCGGGCACCCTGGCCTCTTTGGCTGCATCGGGAAAAATCGCGTTCACGGACTGGCTGCGGGTACGAGCGCGTCCGACGGAGTGTAGCTGCGCAATAAATTCGTACGACTTATTGAACAAGGGAATCAGAGCGCCCTGTGTCCACAAAGTGCCAGTAGCGAACGGTCGCAGATGTGACCTACACCCTGTTCGGTACTTGACGGAATAGGATGATTGTCCTACCCTCTGCCTGAGGTAGGATGTTTGTCCTATGTATGCGACGCCAGACACAAGAAGATCGTCATGTCTGCAGATTTAATCGAGCTGTTTCAGTTAGGTGTCC
>JAIOJO010000009.1 GCA_019911985.1 Sulfuricellaceae bacterium
GCAGCAAAGCGCCAGCAGCGCCGAAATCGCGCGTCATGTCGAGCATATTGCCGCGGGCGCCCAAGGCAATAGCCAGGCCGCCGCGGAAACCGCTGGAATGGCGGCCCACTTGGCGCGCCTAGCGGACGGCATGCGCGGTGCTTTGTCCGGCTTCCGCGCCTGAATAGATCTAAAAAAGGGAGAGCATGATGGCTGACTATGCATGGATAGGCTTGCCGGTTTTGGCTGCGCTGGCGCTGGCTTTGATTTACGCGGCCAATCGGGCCAGCCGAGGGCATTGCTTCTCGCTTCGGCTTTCCGGCATACGCGTCAACCGTCTGGTCAAGCAGTTGCTGCTCGACTTGCAGCAGCATCGCGGCATGGCGAGCGCTTATTTGGGCGGCGACAAGTCATTTGCGGCGCGCATCGAACAAAAACGCGGCGCGATCGAGCGCGACTTGGCCGCCTTGGACGAACTGCGCGGCCTGGGGCTGATGACGCTGCCGCGCCTGGAGGGTATCCGCAAGGATTGGCAGGCATTGCGCAAGGACATCGCGGGGTTGACGATGGAAACCAGTTTCCGCCGCCATTGCGAGCTAATCCGGGCGGTTCTGTACTTGATGGGCGATGTCGCCGAACGTAGCCAGATCGGTGGCGCGTGCGCGGCCGATGCCGCCTTGGTGCATGCCTTGTGGAGCAAGCTTCCCGCCGCCGCCGAGGGCTTGGGGCAAGCCCGCGCGATGGGCGCCAGCGTGGCGGCGCTCGGTTATTGTTCCAGCGTCGCCCGGATCAAGCTGCGTTTTTTGGAAGAGCGCGTCGGCGAAACCATGGGCTGGGTCAGCCGCGATCTGGCCCGCGCCGGGCTTGCCCAAACTCAAGTGGAGCCGGTCAGCCGGGCGTGGGAGGCCAGCCACCAGGCGGTTCGCGAGTTTCTTGCCCTGCTCGACGAGACGCTGATCAACGCGGAACGGCCCACTATCGATGCCGAACATTATTTCGGCGCCGCCACCCAAACGCTGGATTCGGTGTTCCGCGTGTTCGATCAGGCTTCGGACGTGCTGGAAAGCGCCATGGCCGGAATGGCGGGGAAACACCGCGCGGCCTGATCCGCGCCGCGAAGCCCCGTCCGCTTCGCCGGGGGATGGCGCTCCCGTCCCCGCTCCATTTTTCCCGACTTTATTCCAAGCTCAATTTTGATACACTTCTAGGCTCTGCTGCTCACAGCTAACGGCTCTGAAGGATTAAGCGCTCATGGATATCGTCCCCCTGCTCAAGTTGATGGCCGAGAAGAAGGCCTCGGACTTGTTTTGTTCCGTAGGTACCCGCGTCAATATCAAGATCGAGGGCGTATGCCGGCCGGTGAATACGCCGGAGTTGGATGGCGAGATGGCCAAATTGGCCGCTTACAAACTGATGAACGCCGAGCAAATCCGCGTCTTCGAGGCGACCAACGAGATGAATTTCGGCTATTCGCTGCCGGACGTCGGCAATTTCCGCGTCAACGTATTCCGCCAGCGCGGCAATGTGGCGATGGTTATCCGCTATGTCAGCAGCACCATCCCCGCGATCGAGGATCTCGGCCTGCCGCCGCTGCTGAAAGACATGATTATGGAAAAGCGCGGGCTGATCCTGGTGGTCGGCGCGACGGGTTCGGGCAAATCGACCACGCTGGCATCCATGATCGACTACCGTAACGCCAATAAAACCGGGCATATCCTGACTATCGAAGATCCCATCGAATTCGTCTACCAGCACAAAAAATCCATCGTCAACCAGCGCGAGGTCGGCTTGGATACCCAGTCCTTCCACAATGCGCTGGTCAATGCGATGCGCGAGGCGCCGGACATGATCCTGATCGGCGAGATCCGCGACCGCGAATCCATGCAGCACGCGATGACCTATGCCCAGACTGGCCACCTGTGCCTGTCCACGCTGCACGCCAACAACAGCTACCACGCGATGAATCGCATCATCAACTTCTTTCCCCACGAGGCGCGCCCCAGCCTGCTGCTGGACTTGTCGATCAGCCTGAAGTGTGTGATTTCCCAGCGCCTGATACCGGGCGTGGACGGCAGGCGGGTGCCCGCCGTCGAGGTGTTGATGAATACCACGCATATCGCCGAACTGATCAAGAACGGCGCGGTGGACGAAATCAAGGAGGCCATGGAGAAGAGCATGACGCCGGGCTCGCAAACCTTCGAGCAGGCCCTGTACAAACTCTACCGAAGCGGCAAGGTCAGCCTGGAACAGGCGATGCAAAACGCCGATTCGCCGACTAACCTGTCGTGGCTGGTCAACAATGCGTCTCCGGTGGAGGAGGAGAGTTTGTCCGCCGATTCCCTGAACAAAAAAGAGGCGGCGGACGATTTAAGCAACTTCACCTTGACCTTCAATATCGACGATATTCCCAAGGCCTGATGCGTCGCCGCTTCTGCAATAAGCGCTAGCCGGCGCGTAGTGCGCACAGGCAGCGCGGGCCGCCGATCACTTCCGGCCGAGCTCGTGGCGCATGGCGTACTGGAAAAGCTCGGCGTTGCTCGCGATGTTCAGTTTGCGCATCAGACGCGATTTGTGCACGCTGACGGTCTTGGCGCTGCAACCGAGGCTGGCGGCGATTCCAGCCAGGCTTTCGGCGGAGGCAATCCGCTCGAGAATTTCCCGCTCGCGCGCGGTAAGCACGGAATGGGGCGGTTCGTTCGAGGCGACGTGCTCGAACAGCAAGGCGTCCGCCAGGAGCGGCTCCATGAAATGGCCGCCGGCAGCCACAGTCCGCACGGCATTGAGCAGCATCGCCACGTCGGCATCCTTGGTGATGTAACCGGAGGCGCCGGCCTTGACCGCTCGGGCAGCGATCTGGGGTTCGGCATGCATGGTGAGCACGAGGCCGCGCAGCGAGGGCCGTATCTGCAAAAGGCGGGGAATCAGGTCGATGCCGCCCCCCGGCATGGATAAATCCAGCAGCAGCACCTCGAAATCAATCACTTTCTGGCGCATTGCATCGAGGGTGCCGGGGCCGCTCTGGCTTTCGCCGATCACCGTCAGGTCGTGGGTCGCGGAGGCAATCTGGCGGAGTCCGTTGCGGACGACTGCATGGTCGTCGGCGACCCAGAGACGTATTTTCTTCATTCGGATACCTCCGCTTCGAACGGCAAATCGAGTTCCAGCCGTGTTCCCTTGCCCGGCGAACTGATAAGTCTCAGCTTACCGCCTGCTATCGCCGCCCGTTCGCGCATGCCGAACAGGCCCAGCCCGCTCCCTGTCTGCTGGGCTGCTTCGGGATCGAAGCCCCGGCCGTCATCCTGCACCGCGATTCGCAGGCGTGCCGCGTCGCAGGATAAATGAATCGACACCGACTTCGCCTGCGCATGGCGGGCAATGTTGGTCAGCGATTCCTGGACGATGCGGAATACGGTGGTGGCCCAAGGATCGCCGATGGGCCGGATTTCGCCGGATACGGTCAGGCGGCAAGTGATTTTCGTCATGTTGCGAAAGTCCGTTGCCAAACCTTCCAAGGCCGGCAGGAGGCCGTGCTCCGTCACGGTCGAGCGTAGGCTGACGGAGATCCGCCGCACGACATCCGTAGTCTGGTCGAGCATCCGGTCGAGCTGCTGTGCTGTATGCATGACATCCGTTTGCTGCGGCTCATTACCCCGCATGCGGAAGGCCGACAGCGCCATGCGCATGCCGGTCAGCAGTTGGCCCAGCTCGTCGTGAACCTCTCTCGCCACGTGGCGGCGTTCGGAATCGCGAATGCCGTCCTGCCGGGCCATCAGGTCGGCGAACTGCTTCCGCGACCGGCGCAACTCGTCTTCGATGCGCCGGTGCTCGGTCAAATCGACGACCATGATCACGATTCCTCGCACGCTGTTTTTGGCATCGATGTCGGGGAAGTAGGAAACTTGCACCCAGCGCGATTCGCCGTCCTTGGAGGGAAGTTCGGTTTCGAATTCCAGCCTTTCTCCCGCCAATGCGCGTCGCAGATTGGGTGAAACGATCTTCCAGGCGGCCTCGCCGAGCAAATCCCGGATAGTACGGCCTTCGATTTCTTTAGCCGGATGACCGAACCAGCGTTCGTAACTGCGATTGACCATGCGGTAGCGCAGGTTCGTGTCTACATAGGAAATCAGCGCCGGCACCGCGTCGGTGAGGAGGCGCAGGTAGGCGTTCAGCTCCGCGATGCGCCGCTCCCCTTCCTTGCGCTCGGTGACGTCCTGCAAGTAGCCGTGCCACAGCACGCTTCCGTCGGATTCCCGCACTGGCATGGAACGCCCCTCGATCCAGCGCTCGCCCTTGAGGGGGTGATCGAAGCGCCACTCCTCGTGCCACTGCGTCATGGCCAGAGCCGAATCGCTTACCGAGGTCTTAAGCCGCTTGGCGTCGTCCGGATGAATGCGGGAGTAGATGAGGCCGGCGTCGCTGGCCACTTCCTCGGGCCGGAAGCCATACAGGTCGAAGATCGCCGGGCTCGCGTAAGGCATGGCGGTCGTGCCGTCCGGCCGCAGGCGGAACGAGCAAATCACGCCCGGCACCGACGCCGCTAGCTTCTCCAGGGGTCCGCACAGATCAAGTTCGCACGCCCAGGATTCTTCTTTGGCGTGCCGCCGCGCGTCAGCCTCGATGGTCAGGGGCACGGTCTTCCCGCTTTGCCGGTGATTGGGTTTGCGCAAGTAAGGATTTCCTTATTCTGAAAATTGAGTCTATATTTACCAGGGAGCCTCTGAATTAAGTTGCACGGGGTCGCGTTGCGTCAAAAGCCGGTGTCTGCGGCGAATGCCCTTGCGAGGCCGTTTCGGCAGGGTGGGCGATAGGCATGGATGCCTTTTTCGCAAGTTTATATCTTTTCGCGTTGGGTTGCTGAAGCGCTGGCATAAACGGGTTTGCGCCAGCGCCGAAGCTACCTCGGCCAGGGGCTGATATGCGTATTTGTGTTCTTCGGACGGTGATATGGGATCGTATATAGTCCTGTGCCTAGAGGACATGCGCGTTGCCTTACCGCTGCCATGTATCGAGCGCACGGCTCGCGCCGTCCAGGTCATACGTCTTCCCGCTGCGCCGGAGATCGTTCTCGGCGTAGTCAATGTTGAAGGGCGCGTCATCCCCGTCTTCAACATGCGTAGGCGCTTTCATCTGCCGGATCGGGAAATGGCATTGACCGACCAGCTCGTCATCGCGCATACCCGTCAAAGAACGGTGGCGCTCATAGCCGATACGGTCAGCGGAATATTCGAATATGCCGAGCCGGATATCGCGGGCGCCGAAACGATACTCCCGGGCCTTGAATACCTCGATGGCGTCGTGAAACTCAGTGACGGCCTGATTCTGATCCACAATCTGGAGCGTTTCCTCTCGCTGGAGGAAGTGGAATCCCTCGACCGCGCCATGGCGGCGAGCGAAGGAGCCTAGCATGCAGCCGACGCTCCCCGCCGCCCTTCTCTCCCGCCTCAGCGACGTGCTCGCCGCGCGCCTAGGCCTGCATTATCCGGCGGAGCGCTGGAGCGACCTGGAACGGGGCATCGCCAGCGCCGCGCCGGCCCTCGGCATGGCGGATGCGACATCGTGCGCGCACCGGCTCTTGTCCGCGCCGCTCACGCACGGCGAGATCGAAATACTGGCCAGTTGCCTCACCGTGGGGGAAACCTATTTCTTCCGTGAGAAACCGAGCTTCGACGTGCTCGAACAGCACATTCTGCCGGCGTTGCTACGCGAGCGCGAAGGAAGCGGGCGGCGGCTGCGAATCTGGAGCGCCGGTTGTTGCACGGGCGAGGAAGCGTACTCGATCGCCATGCTCCTTGATCGGCTGATACCGAATGCCGAGGTATGGAATATCACGCTGCTGGCTACGGACATCAATCCGGCGTTCCTGCGCAAGGCTGCCGAAGGGGAATACGGCGAATGGTCGTTCCGCAGCACACCGGACTGGATCAAGAATCGCTATTTCCATCCCAGAAGGGGCAGCCGTTTCAAGCTTGATGTTCATATCCGCAAGCGCGTGACGTTTGCCTACCTCAATCTGGCGGACGACGCCTATCCGTCGCTCACCAACAACACCAACGCGATGGACATTATTTTCTGCCGCAACGTGCTGATGTACTTCAGCGCTGAACGGGCTCGGAGGGTTGTCGGCAATCTCCATCGCGCCCTTGTCGATGGCGGCTGGCTCATCGTGAGTCCTGCCGAGACTTCAGGCGCCCTGTTTTCCCGCTTCACCACCGTCGAGTTTGCCGGTGCGATTCTCTACCGCAAGGATGCCAGCGTGGAAGCTCCGCGTTTCGTGAGTCATGTGCCGGCTCCGGTGACGGATTCCATGCAGGTATCCTGGCGCTTGTCCGAGGAAAATATTCCAGCGGAAAACATACCAGTAGCGGAAGCGTTACCGGAGCCGATACGCGCAACAAGCCCGGCCAGCGATTCCTGCGCGCCGCTTCCTCCCCAGCAGAATCAACTGAGTTGCGCAGCGCGCGACTGCGCCAACCAGGGACGGCTCGGCGAAGCGGCCGATTTGTGCCGTAAGGCGATAGCGGCCGACAAACTCGAACCGGCCCACCATTATCTGCTGTCCGCCATTCTGCAGGAGCAGGGGCAGAGCGACGATGCTGCGCAATCGCTGATGCGCGCGCTCTACCTCGACCCCGGCTTCGTTCTCGCCCACTATGCACTCGGTAACTTGCGTCAATCGCAGGGGCGGCGCAGCGAGGCGCAGCGGCACTTCGATAATGCACTGGCCTCGCTGCGCGCACACCCACCGGATGAAATCCTTCCCGAATCGGATGGCCTGGCCGCAGGCCGACTCATGGAGATTATCTTATCGATGCGATCGAATATGCCGCAGCTCACCGCCAACACATAACCACGGTGCGCGACCAACAATTAGAGCTTGTCCGTAAATAATTTGACGCTACGTTGCCGCGAATCCGCGATGGATGCAAGGCGCGAGGCGCTGCCAATGGTCTGGTCGTTCCATTGGCGAGCCTCGCAACGCCGCAGGCGCGTGGATTCGCGGCAACCCTTCGGGCTGGTGGCTATTTGAGCGCATTCCGGTGTCGCAAGCCGCTTGTTGTGAATCACACAACCGCGCGTCTTGCTCCTTGGCCTGCGCTCAAATAGCCCCCAGCGTAGCGCCAAATTATTTACGGACAAGCTCTAAAGAAAGGAAAACTCCGCATGAACACCGACAAGACTACGCCACCCTCCGCCGGGAAACGGGCACGGATCGATTGGACTGAAGTCAAGCTGCGCCTGGAAAAGGCGCGCGCCGCAATTGAGCACGTCACGTCGCCAACCCCTGAAGAAACACGACGCATCCTGAAGTCACGCGCCCAAGCGCTCAGCCGTAGAATCGGGCCAACCGAGGCCAGCGGTGAGCACCTGGAGGTCGTGGAGTTTGTTCTGGCCCAGGAGCGGTACGCGGTCGAATCGCAGCATGTTCGCGACGTCTACCCTCTGGAACAACTGACGCCGGTGCCATGCACCCCCCCATTCGTGCTCGGCATCGTCAATCTGCGCGGCGAAATCCTGTCGGTCATCGACATCAAGAAATTCTTCGATCTACCTGAAAAGGGACTGACCGATCTCAATAAAGTCATTGTCCTCGAATCCGGCAAGATGCGCTTCGGCATCCTGGCCGACGTGATCGTCGGCGTGCACCGCATCCCCGTGGCAGATATCCAGCCATCGTTGCCGACACTCACTGGCATTCGCGAGGAATACCTGAAAGGCGTAACCCCTGACCGCACCGTGATTCTCGACGCCGAGAAGCTGCTCGCCGACGAGCGGATCATCGTGCAGGAACAGGTGCCCGGATAAACTCCAGCGCCGGTGGCCCGGCGTCCACCCTAAGGAAAACGAACATGAAATGGTTCCTGAATTTAAGTACGCGCGGCAAGCTCTTTCTCGGCTTCGGACTGATGATCGTGTTTCTCGCGACCGTGATCGCAGCGGCCTACACGGGCATCGCTTCGGTCCAGGCATCGCAAAAGCACCTCTACCAGCAGGAGTTCGCCAACGTCATCGATCTGCTTAACTTGCGGTCGGACGAGAACGGCACCCGTGCGGCGATGCTCAGCCTCATGAGCGCATCGACGTCCGCCGCGCGGGATGCTTGGCGCCACGACATCAAGAGCCGCGCCAAGGACATCAATGATGGCATCGGGCGCTTGCTCGAACGCAATCGCGACGATCCGGGCCTGGTCGAACGTGTCAAGGGACTCGCGACCATCAAAGATGCCTTTGATCAAACACGGGATAACGAACTCATGCCGCTCGTCGACTCCGGCAAAATCGAGCAGGCGAGGGCGTTATTGCTTGGCATCCAGCAAGATCGGTACCTGCGCATGCGCAAGCTCGCAACCGAGCTTGGCGACGGATCGGTGGCAAAGGCGCGTACCGCTGTGGAGGAATCCGCGCACAGCGCAGAGCAATCAGTCCGCCTGTTCGTGGTTGTTGGCGGCATCGCCATACTGCTTGGGCTGGCGATGGTCTTGCTTCTCACGCATGTCATTGCCGTCCCGCTCCGGGCCGTGTCTAGCCTGGCGGGGCAGGTCGCCACCGGCGACCTCACCGTTAGCGTGCCGAACGACAGCCGCGCCGACGAGGTCGGCGACCTGCTGCGGGCATTCCGCGAAATGGTGGCGAAGCTGCGACAGACGACCCGCGAACTCCATGATGGCGTCGGCGTGCTCGCCTCCTCGTCCAGCGAAATTCTCGCCACCACCACTCAAGTTGCCTCGGGCGCGGCCGAGACCGCGACGGCGGTGAGCGAGACGACGGCCACGGTGGAAGAAGTGAAGCAGACGGCGCAGGTGGCGAGCCAAAAGGCGCGCTACGTATCCGACAGC
>JAIOJO010000106.1 GCA_019911985.1 Sulfuricellaceae bacterium
CTTTAACGGAGCTTCCCGATTCGCGCAAACGAGGGCTTACGCCGATGAATGCAGCCAATGCTTTGCCGTTGGCGAATCGCCGAAGATTGCCGGCATAGGCCAGCACTTTAGCGACGGTGACCTCGCCGATTCCGGGAATGCTGGCAATCAGATCGGCATCGCGTTTCAGGTCTGGATCCTGGTCGATGTGCTCATTGATTCGGCATTGCAGTTGTGCAATCTGCTTGTCCAGCCAGGCCAGGTGTCCTTGGATGTCGTGCAGGACGGCCTTTTCGCCGCTTGCGTGATGCGCCTCGAGCCGGTTCGCTTCCTGCTGGTGCATGTCTTTCAGCGTTTGCAAGCGTTCGACCAGGGCTCGCAACTCCCGATAGGCCGCGTTGGGGGGTATCCATTCGCTGGGCCGCATGGCCGCGCAGAAGCGCGCCAACAAGGCAGCGTCCGCCCGGTCGGTCTTGTTGCGCGCCAATTCGCTTTGCGCAAAGCCCTTGACGCGGGCTGGGTTGACCACGCTGATGGTCCAGCCCAATTCCACCAGTGCCCGTGCGGCCTGCTCGCTATAGGGGCCAGTGGCTTCAAGGCAGAGGTGGGCGTGCACATGGACGATTCCACGTTCTTTCAGCCAGCCATCGAGCGTGGAGAATCCTGCCGCGTCGTTGCTGACTACTTTGGTTTTGATCTTGCCGTTCAAGAGTGCCGCGCAATCGAGCTTGCGCTTTGAAACATCGATTCCGACAAATGCCGTGATAAGGGCCGCTTCGTTCATCGCTTCAACCTTCCTCGTATGCAGGCTCTGGCGGCTGCGCCGCGCGCGCCCAAGTTACCGTTCGGTTTTGAGAAACGAGAAATGAGTCGGGGCGCCTATCTGACCCACAGGTTTGACTCCACAAGGAGCTGGCCTAAAGTCTAACCGACGTCTCCCAACTCAGCCATCTCGATCACGTCGGCTATTGTAGACTCGGCGCTCTCTTCGTTGGCAAGTGAAGGATACGAAGTCTAGCTAAGATGCGTTTGGCTATGATTCTAGACCTGACCCTCATGGCGGAGCCGGTGCGTTTTTTCTTCTTTTCACGCGAAGAGCCGCGTATGCATGTTCACGTTGCTCATACCGGCGGGGAAGCCAAGTTCTGGTTAGAACCCCAGATTGAGTTGGCGATGAATCATAGGCTATCAGACAAGCAGCTTAATGAAGCATCGTCGTTGGTTCAGGATCATTTTGAGGAGATCGCCCGTGCTTGGCGCAGCTACTTCTGAAGTTGAAGTTTCCTTGGCATCGAACAAGGGATTCTGGTTGCTTTTGAAGGACGAGGAGCTTTTTGTTCCCTATGCAGAGTTTCCCTGGTTCAAACAGGCCACCTTGAAGGCAGAGGGGTCAAGTCTAGCTAAGATGCGTTTGGCTATGATTCTAGACCTGACCCTGTCGCCGCTGCGTGGTTGACGGGTGCGCATGCGTTCGGGGACTCTTCGGGACGATGCCTGGAACTTCCCGCCTCATGCAACCGCCTCAGCATCTGCCGTTCGTAATGCTGCAAACCAGCAAGAAAGTGTGCTTCACCGCCATATTAGTGAACGTATCGTTGTCCGGGTCATCACTGCGTCCATAGCCGATGTACAACTTGCCGCCTTCGAGGTAGGAACGCATAAAATCCAAACTGTAATTGTTAACGATGCTTACCGGCATGGCCTCCAGCAGGCTGTCCGTAGACTCGTAGGGGACCCAGGCACTGGTCCAGCCTTTTGTTTTGCTCAGGAAGTAATATTCGTTCAATGCCACGTTCTCGAACATGACGTAGGTCGCTCCAGGCTTGCCGATGTCGGTAAAGTTCGGCCAGGCCGTGCCGGTTATCGTAATGTTCGGCCCCGTGATGGTGGTGGTAATCCCGGCAACCTTGCCGGATGCAGGGGGGGAAAAGAACGTCCCCGCCGAAGTCGACGCATACAGCGCACCGGCTTTCGCAACCAAGGCATTGACGGTACCCGTTCCCAGGAGGCAGAGGGGTCAAGTCTAGCTAAGATGCGTTTGCCATCGCATCAGGAATTAGCAAATTTGACGGCCGGGGGCGTAACAAATAGGGGCAGTTCTAACATTCAAACAAAATGATGGAATGTTAGAACTGCCCTCTATGCTTGCTGAATTTCGGCCAGTCGTTTTCATTATCGGTGGATAATGTTCACTTCTTGTACCCGGATTCCGCTGCGCTGCATCCAGGCTACTTCCCCTTGTTTCATGCGCATTTTCGGAGGCACGCGGGGTAGGGGCGATTCAGCTCGTATCAATGCGTAGGGCTAGGCAGCGCAATTTTAGCTCGCATGGCTACCGGGTAAGCCATTTGGTTTTGTGCATGCTTTCGCGCCGGCTGATTTAGGGCATGGGGGCTCGCAATCAATGCCTCGTTCTGCGTTATGCGAATCCTCGGGGCCAGGTCTAGAAATGTAGCGTTCGCGCACTATGCGCGGAGCCTCGGGGTCATGTCTTGCATCAATGCACATCTTTTCTAGACCCCATCATTCCAGACCCGAATGGTTTTTCCAGGGTGAAACGAAATGGAACGGTACATGAAAAATAAAGCGAAGCCGACCCATTTGGCCATTGCTTCCAAGGCTTGCTGATGTCAAAGCTGCTATGATTTGCCTATGGCCCCCACCGTATTCCGTCAAGGCGCATTTCGTTTTTTCTTCTTTATCACGCGAAGAGCCGCGTATGCATGTTCACGTTGCTCATACCGGCGGGGAAGCCAAGTTCTGGTTAGAACCCCAGATTGAGTTGGCGATGAATCATGGGCTATCAGACAAGCAGCTTAATGAAGCATCGTCGTTGGTGCAGGATCATTTTGAGGAGATCGCCCATGCTTGGCGCAGCTACTTCTGAAGTTGAAGTTTCCTTGGCATCGAACAAGGGGTTCTGGCTGCTTTTGAAGGACGAGGAGCTTTTTGTTCCCTATGCAGAGTTTCCCTGGTTCAAACAGGCCACCTTGGAGCAAATTACGACCGTCGAATGGCCAAGCCCCGACCATCTCTACTGGCCTTTGCTTGATGTTGATCTGGTCGTGGAGTCCATTCGCGACCCCAGCCAATTTCCCTTGGTCGCCAAGCCGCTCCCGCCAGTCACGCGAAGCTGACCGTTTCCCCCGCCTGCTCGCTCGCCAGCCGCCCCAAATCCGCGAACAATTCCCCGCCGTCGCGGGCGCTGCGCCAGGCGCCGTCTTTCCAGCCGTAGTGGAAGCCGCCGGATTTGGCGGCGATCCAGATTTCCTGGGCCGCGCCCTGCTTGTTGACGATGATCTTGCTGCCGTTTTCGAAAGTCAGTTCCAGCACGCCGCCGGCGCCCAGGTCGTAGTCGATGTCGGCGCCGCATTCGTCCAGCGCGCGTTCGATGCGGGCCAGGGTTTCGCCCGCCAGTTGGTTGTATTCGCTTTCCGTCATGGCCGTTCCTAATGCTAAAATGCGCGTTTTTACGCAAAGCGGGAATCTTATGCGTTTGGTGCTGGGTTTTCTAGTCTTACTTTCCCTCGCCCTAGCCGGCTGCGGCTTCAAGGTCGACCTCTATCTGCCGGGTCAGTGTTCGCAACAGGGTCAAGCAAAGTGAGCGACTTTTCCTACCGCGACGGCG